>CALVAZ010000098.1 GCA_944325675.1 Candidatus Gastranaerophilales bacterium | reverse complement strand
TGGACATTAAACAACATTGCCAAAAATACTAACAAAAATTTCTTCATAAAAAATATATCCTTTCGGGGTTTTACTAATTCGGCTAATTTAACCAACCTGTTACTATCATAGCAGAAACATTTTTTATACTTAATTTTTTTATTAAAATGTTAATATATCGTTGCAATTACATAAAATAAAAACTATGAAATATTTATATAATATCAGTGTGGATCAATATATACACAATGCATAATCAAAATATTAAAAAGTTGCAAATTGTTAACCTACAAAACTCAACAAATTCAAGAAAATAGTACTCATATATATTTTTTGAAGAAAAGATGATATAATAGACTTGGTAGGAAAAAGATTCTATGATGAGTAAAACCAAAAAATTATCCATTGCATTCTTTTGGCACATGCACCAGCCTGTTTACCAGTTGACTCCTGATGGTGATTTTTTAATGCCCTGGGTTAGACTGCATGCAATAAAAGACTACCTCGATATGATTGAAATTTTAGATAAGTTCAAAAAACTTAAACTTAATTTCAATTTGGTCCCGGTACTGTTAGATTCAATTATTGATTATGCCGAAAATGAATGCCACGACATTCATTCGAGACTAACAATAACACCTGTTGAACTTTTATCAAAAGATGCAAAACTATTCATAATAAACAACTTCTTTGATGCAAATTATCAATCGATGATTTTTCCATATGAAGAGTACAACAGACTTTATCACAAAATACAAACAAATCCCGATGCAGGAATTGAAATTTTTACAGATCAGGAATATTCTGACTTAATGGCTCTGTTCAATCTTGCTTGGTTCGATCCTGTGTATCAAACAAAATATCCGGAGCTTAAAAAATTATATAAAAAAGGCAAAAATTATACACTTGAAGATAGGGTAAAAATTATTGAGATTCAACGTGATATTATACGCAAAATAATACCTACCTACAAGAAGTTTTTGAATAAAGGTCGCATAGAAATTACAACAAGTCCATATTATCACCCAATATTACCAATTTTGTTAGAAAATAAAAACATCAAAAAAAGTACTGAAAATGCACCACAGAATATGAAAACATACCTAGATGGTAAACTTCAAACTAAGATGGCGCTTGATAGAATTGAAGAACTTTTTGGGAAACGACCCAGGGGAGTTTGGCCATCCGAGCAGTGCGTTAGCCCTAAAACATTGTATATGCTTTCAACTTTGGGAGTTGACTGGACAATTTCAGATGAAGGGATTTTATCTGATTCAATAAATTTTGAATTTATACGCGACTTTAAAGGTCACCTTGAAGATCCATATCACTTGGTAAAATCATACAGCTACGAAACAAAAAATAATAATATAAAAATTATTTTCCGTGACAGTACAATACCAAATCTTATAAGTTTTGAATATCCGAATCATAACCCAATCGCGGCAGCAAATGATTTGTACGACAGGATAAAAGTTATTCAAAGCAAACTTTTATCATCGCCTGACTCAAATCATCTTTTGACAATTGCTATGGATGGGGAAAACTGCTGGGAAAATTACATGGAAGATGGGATATCTTTCTTAAAGACATTGTATACATTAATCGAAGAAGATGATTCGTTAGAGACAGTTTTGATAAGTGATTATCTGGATAAAGAAGATAATCATAAACAACTGACTAAAATAAGTTCAGGCTCTTGGATAAATCGTAATTTTAAATTGTGGATTGATGAGCCTTTAAAAAATCTTGCTTGGAATTATCTTAAAAAAGTCCGCGAAGATTTTTCAAAATATGTAAAAGAACACCCTCTAAACCCTCATATAGCTTATGCGAGAAGGGAATTATTTATTTGTGAAGGAAGTGATTGGTTTTGGTGGTACGGAGAACCAAATGATTCAGGACGTGATAATATTTTTGACTATATTTTCCGTGAACATCTTAAAAATATCTATTTATATCTCGGTTTAAGTGTCCCTGAGTTTTTAGAAGAACCCCTTATTTCGGCATTTACAAAACCATCACGATACCCTAAGGGTGAATTTACACCAGCAATAGATGGGAACAAAGATGATGATGCCTGGTTAAATGCAGGTTGCATTGACCTTCCTGACGGACCTGTATTAAGGGATTCAAAATTTTTCGATAGAATTTGTTATGGATATGACAAAAATAATTTTTACCTGAGATTTTACCTAAATAAATTTATACTTGAAGATTCCGAATTGAAAAAACGCACTTATCAAATGTATATTTATATGAGAAATTCAAACAAGAAAACTTCTTTGTCACCAATAAGACTTATTAATAAGACTGAAAACGTTTTACCTTTGTTAAAAGAAAAATTCCATAATGAACTTCAATTATCAATTGTGGATAATGATTTAAAACTTTTAAGGTTGATTAAAGCTGTTCCGGGTGGCATATGGGCACTACAATCTGATAAAGATTTACATTATGCTTATAACAATACAATAGATTTAAGTATACCTTTTGACATGCTTGAAGTTAACGATGGTGAAACCCTTGAATTCATGTTTGTTATAGCTAACATTGGTATAAAGGAATATTGTATTCCGTATGAAATGCTTTTAACAGTTTCAAGATTGTAAATTCTTGTAAATTTGTACATTAATTTATCAAAGTTTCGCCAAGATAAAACGTTATATATAAAAACGGAGTTAATAAATGGTTGATTTTTCTGAAAAAGTTCCAAATGGTTTTCCAAAACTTCCCGATAATTACTGGGAGGCACAAAATTCTGAAAAAAATGAAAAACAATCCTTCGGTAATATATTTGATAATGCCGTAAAATCAAGTCTTGAAGACATAACAAACGAAATATCAATCTTCAAAAAACGAGAATTATAACTTTACAGCCTACTTACCTGTTGAACCAAAGCCGCCTTCCCCTCTGACGGTTTCTGTCAAATTCAAAACAACCTCAATTTTTGCTTGCTCAACACGAGAAATAACCATCTGAGCAATTCTTTCCTGCGGTTGAATTACATATGTTTCATTGGATAAATTCACCATCGGGACACAGACTTCGCCCCTATAATCCTCATCGACTGTACCAACACAATTAATAAGAGTTATCCCATGCTTTATTGAAAGTCCGGAACGTGGCCTTACTTGAGCCTCATATCCGTGCTCCAATTCAATTTTCAAACCCGTCGGAACAAGTGCTCTTTCAAGCGGTTTCAAAGTAATTGGTTCCGAAATCGCAGCACACAAATCCATTCCAGCTGCACCTTCTGTTTGATATTGAGGTATAGTCTTATTATGTGGTAATCTTTCTATCTTTAATACAGTCATCCTTTAACTCCTTTGAAACAATAATCCATTAACATACGTTATCTTTTTCAAAAGAGTTTAGCATAAACAAAACCAAAATACTTTAGCAAAATCTTTTACTGTATATCTATTGTTTTAGTATTAAATTCATACTTATTTATGTGCATGAATTTTTCCACAATTTTTCTGAAAGCATCTTTAACGGTTAAAACAACGTATTCTTCTGGCTTCATTCCATCTTTTGCTGCATATAAAGCATAATGCGGTTTCCCGTTAAGCATAACCCTTTGATGGAATATATTCATATCATCCGTTCCATAATATTTATAAGTATCGACTTTCTTTTCAAAAGCTTCTAGTTTCAATGGATTTTTTTTAAGATAATTCTTTGATGCTTCTATAAAATTTTTAGAAACATTTGCCTGAAAATTAGGCTGATTGTTTGGTTGAATAGAATTTACTTGCATTTTATACTCCTTTTGAGATTATAAAACCCGTCAAAAAATATTTTGACGGGTATTCAATAATTATTAATTTAATTCAACTAAACTTTGACTGTTTTAATCTCATCTTCAATTTTAGCAAGAATCTCATCAAGTTTAGAAGCATCTTTCACACCACCTTGTGCAAAATTCGGACGTCCTCCGCCGTTTGCACCTGTTGCTCTTGCAATTTCACCAACAATTTTGCCGGCATTTATACCATTTTTTACAAAACTATCAGAAACTTTTGCAATAACCATTTTTGAATTTGCAAGCACTATAATACTTTCACCTAATTTATTTGATAAAAGTTCAATACCTGCTTTAACAGCATCAGAATCAAAATCTTCTATTTTAGATATGAATAACTTGCCGCCATCAATATCTTGGGCTCTTGATATAAATGTTGAGAATTTATTTCTTGCATTTTCTTCTTTTACTTTTACCAATTCTTTTTGAAGTTCTTTATTTTCTTCAACCAGTTTCTCAATTCTTTCAAATATTTCATAGTAATGAGTTTTAAACATCAATGAAAGTCTGTCCATTTCCTTAACTTTAGAATTCATAAATTCAAAAGCAGAACGAGAAACAGTAAGCTCAATACGTCTTGTTCCGGCAGCAATTGCACCTTCCGACACAATTTTTATTAAACGTAAATCTCTGGTATTTCTTGCATGAGTTCCGGCACAAAATTCTTTTGAAATACAAACCTCATTACCGATAGAAACAACTCTTACTTCATCTTCATATTTTTCCCCAAAAAGAGCGGTCGCACCGGTTAGTTTTGCTTTTTCAATATCCATAACCTCAGTTGAAACTTTCAATCCTTTTGCAACCCAATTGTTAAGAATTTCTTCAACCTTCATTAACTCATCAGGTGTCATAGCACGAGAGAATGTAAAGTCGAAACGCATACGATTTTCTTCAACCTGAGAGCCGGCTTGATGAACCTCATCGCCTAAAACTTTAATAAGCGCCGCCTGCAATAAGTGAGCAGACGTGTGGTGAAGTCTTATCTCCTCGCGACGCGGCACGTCAATTTTTGCATGAACCTTTTCACCTATTACAACATCGCCATTAATTACCTTGGAACGATGAACAAAAAGTTTATTAACTTTAAATGTTGTCAAAACTTCAGCTTTTAAAGTTTCATTTTCGATATAACCGCTATCGCCTGTTTGACCTCCGCATTCAGCATAGAAAGGTGTTTTGTCAAGGATAATATCAACATAGCCGTCACCTTCAACTAAATCGAGAATTTTGGCATCACATTCATTTTGTTCATATCCGACAAAATTAGTTGAACCGACTTTTTCTTCAATTTTGGCATATTTTATGTCACCTGTAACACTGATTTTCTGAGTTGCAGCCTTTGCACGGTCTTTTTGCTCCTGCATAGCTACCTTGAACCCCGCTTCATCAACAGACAAGCCGTTTTCTTCAGCAATTTCTTTTGTAAGCTCAAACGGGAATCCAAATGTGTCATAAAGCTTAAATGCACTTTCACCATCAATATTTTTCTTGGCGGAAATAAATTCATCTAATAATTTGTACCCTCTATCAAGAGTTTTTGCAAATCTTTCTTCTTCTTTCTTGATAGTATCAATGATTTTTGCTTTATTTTTTACTAAATCAGGATAAGCTTCACCATAGTTTGCCACAACAACATCAACAAGTTTGTATAAGAATGGCAAATCAAGTCCAAGCATTTTGCCATGTCGTAAAGCTCTACGTAGAATCATCCTCAAAACATAACTTCTTCCTTCATTACCAGGAATTACACCATCTGATATTAAGAAAGTCACACATCTTGCATGGTCCGTTATGATACGGAGTGAAATATCAGTTTTTTCAGACTTTTTATAAGGGACTCCCGACATTTTGGAAACTTCATCCATAATAGGCTTCAAAAGGTCAGTTTCAAAAGTTGATGCAACACCCTGGCAAACCATTGTAATACGTTCCAATCCCATACCGGTATCAACGTTTTTGCTTTCCAAAGGTGACTGATTGCCTTCTTCGTCTTGGTATAATTCAGTAAACACAAGGTTCCAAATTTCAACCCATCTGTCGCATTCGCAAGTATCAATACCACAACCGCGGGGATCATTACATTTGTATTGTTCACCTAAATCATAATGGATTTCTGAACAAGGGCCGCAAGAACCGGAAGCTCCCGGAGGTCCCCAGAAATTGTCTTTTTTGCCTTTACGCTTAATTCTATCAGCCGGAACTCCGACACTGCGCCAGATTTCGTACGCTTCGTCATCAGTTTCAAAAATAGTGATCCAAAGCCTTTCTTTATCAAGCTTCAAAACTTCTGTTACAAATTCCCAAGCCCAAGGAATAATCTCTTTTTTGTAATAATCGCCAAAGGAAAAGTTCCCAAGCATTTCAAAGAAAGTATGGTGACGAGGAGTACGTCCTACATTTTCAATATCAGAATCCTTACCGCCCGCACGAGCACATTTTTGACAAGAAGTCGCACGAGCAGGATCATAAGGTGATTTTACAATTCCCAAAAATATCGGTAAAAACTGCAACATGCCCGCCGTAGTCAATAAAACTGTAGGATTGTCAGGCACCAAACTTGAACTTTCAACTATAGTGTGCTGATGTTTGTTTTTAAAATAATCTAAATATAACTGTCTTATTTGATTTCCGGTTAGCATAAATTTTTCCTCTAAATATCCTTCAACTAAAAAGAAACGTAGCACAAAAATACTCTGATATCAAGAATTTAGGTATAAAGAAATTAACTAATGCTTGACAAAGTAAAAAATACATTAGATAATTACGAAATACAGAAGTTGGAGGTTATATGTTAAAGAAAATATTAGGAGTATTGATCTGTCTTTCAATAGCATCATATTTTTCAGTAGCGGATGCACACGGGACATTTACGTGGTTTGGTTTGAAAAAAAATGATACGGAAGTAGTTATTCAAAGCTCGTCTCACCCACATCACCAACCGCCCAAACACCATAAAATCCATAAACCAAAGCCAAAACCCAAACACAAACACAAATGGCATAAGGGGCCTAAAAAACACCCTTGGTATAAATGGTGGAAGGATTAAGATATAAACTTTTTAATAAGGGGAATTTTTATTTCCCTTTATTTTTTTGTTCGAAAAACAAGTTATTTTGAGACTATGTTTTGCTTAAAATTTATTAATGTGTTATGATAAAACATATTAGTTAGGCATTATAATGAATTTTGGAGTTAAGAAATGAAAAATTGTTTCAGCCGTGTTTTTTTACTTATTTTTATTTTTTTAGCTATACCGTTAAAAACTTTCGGATATTATCCATACGGAAGTAGCACATATAATTCTTATGTGCCTCCCGAACCAGAAATTAATAACCTAGTAAATGGGATTAGAATATATAGAGGCCTTGGTGTCTCTTGGGTAACAACAACATCCGATGTAGATGACTCAACTGCTATAATTTCCGGTATTTCTAAAATGTTGGATTTATCCAAAATAAATAATGAAAGAATTTTTTTCAAATCTGATAATTATGTCAGAGAATTAATAAACAATAAAGAAGTTTATTCTTTCAGCACTTCATATGATGGCGATATATATGTATACGAGTTCCCAGGATTCGGAACAAATTTATATTCAAAATTCAATAAATATATTCCTTTTGAAAATTTACCTTCAGAGCTTAAAGAAAATGAAGTATCTAAAGATGTGTTATTGGTAAATCGAAACAAAAATATTTTATATAATAAATATTTTTTCATTGACTATGACAATTTTTACATAGAAAATAAAACTCTCTCTGATGAAGAAAAAAATCAAATTAAAAAAATGAATAAAATTGAATATGAAAAAATTACTGAAATACAAAAATATTTACGTGAAAAAAGGTATGCAAGTGCAATTGCTATGGACAAGGATTTTTTACCTACGTATCTTTTTATGTATAGAGATTCATTAAAGGATGAATATTATGGTAATGCGCTATATTCACTTTTCAAAATAAAAGAAATTAATAATACACAAAAGATTTTCAATGAAAAAGCTATAAATTATCAAATAGGATTAATTTATTTTATATTTTACCAACTAGATAAATCATATGAATATTTAAAAGATTATACTACAATTGCACCAAAAACAGAAAACCAATACTTATCCTATATTCTAAGTTTAATACATTATTATAAAGAAAATTATAGTACAGCAATATTTTATGGAGATCAGATAAAACCCGATTCTGAATTATACCCTGAAGCATTGTCAATGATTATAACGTATTATAAAGAATTGAATAATAAACAAAAGGAAAAAGAATATATAGCAAAATTGTTATCTGTTAAACCAACAATTGCTTTATATATAGCATACGCCGACTTTTTCTCCAATAAGAATGATAAATTAAATATATACTATAAAGCTAGAAATCTTGATAAATCCTCACAGGCAGCACAAGAAGTAAATAAAAAAATTATTGAAATTGAACAGGAAAAAATAAACA
>CALVAZ010000097.1 GCA_944325675.1 Candidatus Gastranaerophilales bacterium | reverse complement strand
TTTTTGCAATTTCAATATTTTCACTTAACCCTATTTGTTTAGGTTCACTTGCACCGGCTGCTCCTAAGAAATAAAAGGCGTCTACAGAAGGATTTTGAAGTCGGTTTGCGACTTTGATATTGTTTTTGGCAATAGTTATTTCAAGCTGTGCAGCTTGAAGATCTAAGTTATTTTCCAGTGCCGCATCTATTGCTTCGTTGAGATATACCTTTTTTACATCTTCAATGCCCAAGGCAAAGCTCGGGCATGTAAAGATTAATATTAGAATTACAAGTAACTTCTTCATACTCTTTATATTATAGCATGAATTATAGTGACAAAGTTTTGATAACGTCTTCTGTTATTTGTTCTTTTGTAAGGCGGTATCTTTTGTATAGTTCTTCAAGCGGTACTCTGTCAGTAAATTCTTTTTTACCGCCATAGTTTAGAACTTTCATTGTTGAATTGCCGTAGTACCTTGAGATTTTTTCGCCAAAACCGCCATCAAGGACACCGTCTTCAAGTGTTATTACAAGGTCATGTGTTTGTTTTAGAGTATCTAACAATTCTTCGTCAATGCCGGTTATAAATCTTGGATTTATTATTGTGGCGTTGATGCTTGCTTTTTTAATGAGTTCATTTTTAACTTCTTTTGCAAGACTCATAAATGTACCCAGACCCAAAATTGCAACTTTTTCGCCTTGTTCTTCTATTTTGTATTTATTCAAAATAGAGTAGTCTGTTTTATCTTCAACCCCTGAAGAAACTACGGGAGCAAACGGAACTCTTATTGCGACCGGATGTTCATTTTGTTTTACTGACCAGTCAAGCATTGCTAAATATTCTTCCTTGTTTGTAGGTGCAAGGTATACAATGTTCGGTATGTTACTGATTAATGGTATATCAAATGTCTGTAAGTGTGTCATATCCGCATTTGAAATCCCGCCCCAATATACCAAAATTGTTGCCGGTGAATTGTTAAGCGCAAGGTCTTGTGAAAGTTGGTCATAGCTTCTTTGTATGAATGAACTGAGAACTCCTAAAACAGCTTTACCACCATTTTGTGCTATGCCGGAGGCGTATCCTACGGCATGCTGTTCTGCAATTCCTACGTCTGTGTAATGCTTGCCGAGTTCTTTTCTAAAATCTTTGCTAAAGCCTATTGCACCAGGGGTTGCAGCGGTTATTGCAACTATGGGCTCACCCTCGTTTTTCCTTTTAATTATATAGTCGGTTGTTAAAGAATCGTATGTTTCTACTGGTGTGCCAGTTTCTTTTTTATCTAAAAATCCCGGAAGCTGCCAGTGATAGGTTTCTTTATCATCTTCTGCGGGTTTATAGCCTTTGCCTTTGATAGTATGAATATGTAAAACTGTTGGATGATTGATATCTTTTATTTCGGTAAGTACTTCAATCATTTTTTCAACGTCGTTACCGCCTTCAACATAATAATAGTCAAATCCCATTGTTGTAAATATGTTGTTTTCGGCTGTTCCGTTTGTCTCTCTTAAAAAATTCAAATTTCTATATAATCCGCCTTGGTTTTCAGCAATGGACATTTCGTTATCGTTTATAATTATTATTATGTTGCTGTCAAGAGTAGCAGCATTGTTCAAGCCTTCGAATGCTTCTCCTCCACTTAAAGAGCCATCTCCTATCAATGCTATTACGTTGTATTTTTCGCCTTTAATGTCACGAGCTTTTGCTACTCCGGTTGCAAGAGTTACTGAAGTTGATGTGTGACCGATTACAAAATGGTCGTGTTTGCTTTCAGCGGGATTTGAGTAACCTGATATTTCAGGATGACCTATCGGATCAATAAAGCCTTGTTTCCTGCCGGTTATCATTTTGTGTGGATAACATTGGTGGGATACATCGAAGATAAATCTATCTTGCGGGGAATTAAAAACGTAATGAAGCGCTATTGTTGTTTCTACTATTCCCAGGTCAGGACCTAAGTGTCCGCCTATGAGGTTTACTTTGTGTATGATAGTTTTTCTTATGTCTTCGGCTAGTTCATTCATTTCCGGTATGGAAAGTTTTTTTATGTCTTCCGGTGAATTTATTTTATCTAACATATTCATGTTGAGTGTTCGCATGATTTGTCATTATCCTTTCTTTACACATTTTTACCCATTGTATATGCTTCTTCTATATATCTTGTCTTTTCAACTTCACCCTTGTGCCAAATGCCAAGGCCTAACAATATCCCCCTTTCAACAGAACCGCTTAGGCAATCCATTGTGAAACCTCTAAAACATTCTATGGCTTTTTGCATATTTGAAATGTTTGTATCAGCTGCAGTGATTATATAGTAAAATTCTTTGTTTGAAATTTCCATATACCGCGGGACTGTCCTGTCTATTAAGGTTTTCATTTGCCCGTCAATTGTGTAGAAATATACGGGGCTCGCCAAGACAATTACATCTGCTTGTACCATTTTTTCAAGAATTTCGTCCATGTCATCGTCTTGTATACATTGGTGTGTACTATCGCATACTTCGCAACCTCTGCAGTAATTTATCTTTTTACCCATGATAAATATTTTTTCTACTTGATTTCCGGCTTCTGTTGCGCCTTTTGCAAATTCATCAGATAAAATATCTGAGTTACCGTGTTTCCTTGGACTTGCTGATAGTATTAAAATTTTCTTAGCCATGTTTTATCCCCTTATCGATCTTTTCATTTTTTAGTTTACATCTTAGAGGTGCTTTAAGGTCAATTGTAAACATTTATTTGCGTTACAATTTTTAATATAATTCATAAAAATCTTATGCTTATTTTTGTTGACAGGTGTGCAGAAAAGTGTTAAATTGGATATAGAGATAGATTATCTGGGGGTCGATATGAAAAGACTACTTGCTTTTACTTTAGCTGAACTTTTGATAGCAATGGCGGTTGTCGGCGTGATAGCCATTTTGACTGTTCCCAATGTTACGAAAAATATATTTAATCGTTCAGACATAGTTAAAATCCAAGCAACTTTGAAAACCCTTTCGGATTCAGTATCAAAGGTCAAAGTTAGAGAACAAGTCGCTGATCTGGCTGATTCAACTCTGTTTTTAGATAAAGCTAAATTTTTTGAAGACTATTTTAAGCTAAGTAGGGTTTGCGCTAAAGAGCATGAAAAATGTTTTGCTTCAAGTTATAAATCAATTAATGGTGATGAATCTGATGAACTGGATGCGATATTTTCGGATGATGGTTTTGATTCATACAGTGTGATTTTGCCAAGTGGTGTTTCGGTGTTGCTTTTCACTCCAGATGATTACAATGCTGTCGGGGTATTTCTTTTTGATATTAACGGTAAGGATGCACCGAATGTTATAGGCAGAGACTTGTTTTCATTTAGGGTATTATATACAGGAGAAATTAGAACTGCTTATTATCAGCCGTTTGAGGATACTGATTTTAGAAAATCACAGTGTTTGTCGGGTTATTCATATGGTCAACCTTGTTTGCAAGAATTGCAATTTTCAGATTGGAAGATGGATTATTAGGAGGACTATGAATATTAAAGGTTTTACATTGTCTGAGTTACTGATTGTTATGGTTGTTATTGGGGTATTAGCGGTTTTGCTAGTTCCCAACGTAACAAGAAATATATTTAATAAATCGTATGTTGTGAAACTGCAAACTACTATAAAGGATATAGAAGCGTCAGTCAGTAATATGATGGTTGAAGAACGTGTAACTGATTTGAAAGATGGGTCTTTATATTATGACGTAAGTGAATTTCTCGATAAGTATTTAACAATTACAGTTGATTGCGTTAATACTTCAAGAAGTTGTTTACCCGCTTCACCTAAGACTATTGATTCGGCTTCTGGTTCTATATCTACACCATTAGAATGCTCTCAAAATGAAGATGACAGTTTTGAGGTATTGCTTCCTTCCGGTGCTGCTGTTAGATTTTGTCCATCTGGTGGTGTTGTAAGTACAAATGCCATAGGTTTTTTCAATATTGATGTTAATGGGCCTGAGGCACCAAATGTTTATGGTAGAGATTACTACACAGTTGAACTTTTTCCGGATGGTTCAGTCGGATATGACACAACATCTTCTTATGACGCATCTACACTTAGAAACTCTTGTCATTCAAGCGTCACTAATGCAGGTTTGGACTGTTATGTATTGTTAGAAAGTAATAATTGGGAAATGGATTATTAGGAGATAGTATGAAAAAGGCGTTCAGTTTGTCGGAATTGTTAATAGCTTTAACCATAGTGGGGGTAATTGCGGTCCTTACTCTTCCGAATGTTACACGTAATGCATATTCTAAATCTTATGTCGCATTGTTGCAATCAACTTACAATAAGTTGGATACTTCTTTAAGAGAGGCTATGGCTACTCAAGGAATTACGTCGGTGGATGATTTTGATTTACCTCTAGAATACAGTGATGAAACACAAGAGCATGCTTTCTTTAGGCTCTATTTTGATGTTCAAAAGTATTGTAATTCTTCTTTGACTGGTTGTTTTGCAGATGCATACAAAGATATTGAAGGTAGAGCCAGAACGGATATGATTTGGAAAGGTGATTATGTCGTTTTGCGTAACGGTGTTTCAGTTGGAATTCCAGAAGATTTTTGGAAATATATTTATGTTGATGTCAATAATATTGATCCGCCTAATGTTTTGGGACGTGACTTTTTTATACTACATATTACCGAAAGAGGTGAATTGTCTTCAAAAGATATGTATGTTATGGATTCATTAACGGATATGGCATCCGATTGTAAATCATTTAATGGTTATTTCTTTACTTGCTTTGATTACTTACAACAAAATAATTGGAAGATGGATTATTAATGAGGTGTTTTATGAAAAAGGCTTTTACTCTAAATGAACTTTTGATAGCTATGGCAATAATTGGTGTTATTTTAATTATTACGATTCCAATTGTTGCATCTAATTTTAGTAAAAAATCCCAGGTGGCAGGTTTACAAAGGTCTTATACAGCGTTGACTAATGCTATAAAGCTTATGATGATTGATGAAAGAGTAAAATCAATTCCAAAATCATCTTTGTTTTTTGATGATACTTCTGATACTGTTGAAAACACTGCGGGGGCTTTTTTGAAGAAATATTTTACTGTCACGGTAGATTGTGAGAATGAGCCGGGTGTGTGTTTTGCGTCCTCATATAAAAATTTAGAGGGAGTAGAGGTATCGTTGCCAGCTACCGGTTCGGCTTACTGTGTTAAAACATCTGTTGGTTCTTCAATTTGTATAAAGCCGCCTACTGATTCTGAGGCTGCAAGTGTTTGGGTTGATGTAAATGGACCTTCTCGCCCTAATATAGCAGGTAGAGATTTGTTCTTGTTTTACATATATAAGGATGCTTATATTGGTGATAGAGTATCGGATCCAGATGATGTTGCGGTTTGTCGTGAAAATTCTTACGGTTCAGGGTGTTTCAATAGAATTATCAATGCCGACTGGAATATGGATTATTAGTCACAAAATTGTCTAAAATGTTTAATATTGGCATAAATAAGAATTATAATACTATTATGACGGCGTTTCTTAGTTATTTGCCTTCCAGGTTTCTTGTGGTTTTGAATTCTCTTATTATTGTGCCTATATTTGCACATTTGATGTCAAAAAATGAAATTAGTATTTTCCAATTGTCTATAGGTATATTGAATCTTGTATGTACTTGTTCTACTGATTGGATTGCTAAGTCTGCTTTGAGGTTTTACGATAAATACAATGGTGCAGGCAAAAAGGATGAGTTTTTTTCTAATCTTTTTTGGTTGACTATCTTTATTTATATATTAATTACTCTAAGTTTTATTATTTTTTCAAATATTGTCGAAGAAAAACTCCTTATAAATAGGTGGATTTTTCTGATTACACTTTTTTTGGTTATCCCAACAGGTTTTCGTCAATTTTTGTATCAGATGTTGAGAGTTTTAAATAAGCCTTTGCTTTATTCATTTAGCATTGTTATTTATCAAATGTCTCTTTTAATTTTATTTTTGGTATTTACTGGTTTGTTTAATAATGTTGTTGCTGTTTTGGTAGCTATGTCTTGCTCAATGCTTATTATTGATGTTTTTATAATTAATCAAATAAATTTTAAGATAAAATTAAGTTACAAATTAAATAGAGATATTCTTTTAGAAAGTTTAAAATATGCACTACCTCAAATTATTACCAATTCAAGTATTTGGCTAATTTTAAATATTAATAAATTCATTTTTCAGTACAATAAATATTATGACGATACTGCTGTGGCGGGTATTTCTTGGTTGTTTGTGACAAGTATTTTGACTCCTTTGCTTTCAACTTTTTCATTTGCAATTTTCCCTGCTATTGTAAAAAAATATGAGTTAAAAAGCAGAATAAAACCTTTTGCGACAAATACTATTCAGCTTTATTGCGTTTTATTTTTACCTATTGTTGCTGTTTTCTGTTACTTTTCTAAGGAAATTGCAACTTTGGCTTTTTCGGGAAAGTACCCTCAGGCTGCTATTTTATTATCGTTTATGTCTGTCAGCTTATTTATTCACGAACTGATAAAGCTCTTTAATATACGATATCATTTGCAAAACAAAACTTATATAGAAATGACTGTTGCAATGTTTGTCGGGCTAATAAGCTTAAATATAAATTACTTTCTAATTGCGAAGTATCATATTTTAGGTGCGGGCATTTCTATGGTTGTATCAACGTCATTTTTATTATTTTTGAATTTAGTCATAAGGCTTCAAAATATGGATTACGTTAGTTATTTAAGAATTCTTAAAACTATTATTTTAACCCTCATTTTATGTTTTGTTGCTTATAGTTTTGTATATCTATTATTTATGTATTTGAGTTGTGTTGCTGTTTTAAAAATAATTGTGTTTATATTTGCGTCTTATATCTTGAATCTATTCTGCGCTAAAAGGTTGCTTGGTTGATAATATTACATATCTTTTAACTTTGAAATTTTTCTTGTCCTCAAGAAGTTTCGATTTCATTGTGTCCCAGATTTCGTTTTCTTTTTCGGTTGGATTGTATCTTACCCAAACTGCATAGCGGACTTTAGGGCCTGAAAGATCTGATTTATTGATGAATTTATATTTAACATCAGCAAGGTTATTTTCTTTAGCCATGTTTTTTAGATCATTTTCCGATATTGTTGAGGTAAAGCCGTCTTTTACAACTCCCATTGTGTTTTTGTCAATCCAACAGATATCTATTTTATGGAAACCTGCCATTGTCATTATTTTATTAAAAGTGTCAATATATCCTACAATTTTTTCTTTATCAATTGTATTCATTTTTATCCCGTTTTCAATAATCTTTGCTGTAGGATCGGCTGTTTTCATAATATATTTGTAGTAATCTTTAAGTCTAATTTCAGAATTTATGAGTTTTGCGCGATTTGCAAGGTCATTTGTGTATTCTTCTACAATAGCTAAATCTCCATTGCTCAGAGTTTTTGTTTTCTTCATTTCTTGCACAATTTGTTGCATTACCAATAAATGTTCGGTTATTTTATTATTGTATTGTATTTTTAGATATAAATTAGGCATGGAAACAATTTGTACAAGATTGCCGAACGCTGTTTGATAATCATTGAGTAGTTGTATTTTAGGGTTTTTTAGGTTTTTTTCAATTGTGTCAAAAATGTCATCAGCGGTGCTTTTATCCAGAACCGGTAAAATTAAGTCAGTGCATTGCAAAACTCTTTTAAAAAGTTTGACTGGACGTTCCTGCAATTCTTTTAAATTGGAAAATTCTTGTAAATGTCTTTTGAAATTAAATAGGCGGTACTCAAGATATTCATCATTATTATTCAACAAGTTTAGTTTTTTTAGATAATTAGCAGAAGAATTACCTATAAAAATTACAGGAACAAAGAATCTTCTGGTAAGTTGCAGTCTTTGCCCGGTAAATGACTCGGCTACTATTTCAGCACTAACTTTATCGTTACCTTGCTTAAGGTCTACATAAAAGTCGGCTACGATTGTAATTTCACGAAGCATATCCCTAGTGTTAGCATCATATTTAATTAAGTTGCTAAAAAGTTGAATGGGTGTGTAATCTTCTATTAGTATTTCATTTTTTTTCAATATGAAGGGGAATACCATGTTTATTTCGTTATTTTGAGCGTCAATTAAAATTTTATTTGTATAAACAACATAATCTTTATGGTTAAAAAGCTCCGGAATAGATTTACTTATCGAATCAATATTTGCCTCTCGCTTGCTAAATAGTGCACTTAAAGAGGTTAGTATATCGTAGTCGGAGTATAGTTTACCTGGGTTTATTGTATTGATGTAACTATAAAATTCGGTTTGAAAAAGTGTCATTTTTTCATCAATTTTTTTTGCTATTTCGCGACTGTTTTTGCCGTCAAATTCGTATTCTCCAAGGTAAACCCCTATTGAATAATCTAAATCGTTTGGAATAGGGTTATTTTGCAAAAAGCCTGAACCATATGCATTTTTGTATATAATTTTGACATCTTTACCACTTGATTGCATCGCAAGTGTTGAATATCTTATTGCATTATCAATTTCTTTCAATGATTTAGAAATATAGGGGAAAACTTTTGTGTTAACATTTGGATTTACCCAAACAATCTGCAGCGCAAATCTGTCAAATACCAAATATGCAAGTAAAACAAATAAAAAACACAGAAGCAAATGTTTTCTCATACAACCCTCTTTCTATAATTCTAATTATAGCATAAGAGGCGTAAAATATTAAACTTCAATGAATAATCTTTGGCCTACAATGTTTTGTTTACCATTATAATATCCCGCAAAATATCCTCCGCGAACCGGAGTATTCTTAGCATAAGTATTTGTATTATTATAATTCACAAATGGATTTCTTCCTGAAAGTGATGCCGTTGTACTTCTTACTGAAGTGGTAGAAGATACATTCTGCCCTGATAATACTTGTGTTAATAAATTTACAATACTTGCCATATAACCCTCTCTGTCGGATATTTAATGAAGTTTATTCTTTTGTCATCATTATAGCACATGTGATTAAAAAAAATTAAAATATCTTAATAAAATCATCTTTTTTATGTAGTATAATTTCTTTTATGAAGGACAAGAAGATTTTAATTGTAGGTAATGCTTTTGCATTGGCAAAAAAAATTTCAGATATCGCTGAAAAAGTTTATGTTGCACCAGGTATAGATTTGATGTCGGACTTTGCAGAGTGTGTTGATATCAGAGAAGATGATGCCACAGGGCTTCTTAAGTTTGTTTTGGATAATGAAATTGATTTAACTATTGCCACTTCTCAAAAGGCTATAAAATCGGATATTGCTTCTGTTTTTCAAGCCAACGACAAATTAATTTTTGCGCCAACTGAAAAAAGTGCAAGTTTTGCTATAAGTAAATCCTTAGGAAAACGTTTTTTGTACAAATTACATGTTCCAACCCCGAGATTTGGCATTTTTGAAAAACTGCCTTTGTCTTTGGATTATTTGAAAGATGCAAGCTATCCCCTTGTTGTAAGATGTGACATGGATAATGAAACTAACGACAGGTTGTGCTGTACAAGTTTTGACCAGGCAAGAATTTTTGCTGAAGAATTGTTTTCCCAAGGGGAAGTAAAAGTTGTAATCGAGGAGTATGTTTATGGACATGAATTTACACTTTATGTCGTAACGGACGGTTACCATGCAGTTCCTTTTGCTTCAGTTGCTAATTTTAAATTCACAGAAGATGGTGATGGCGGTAAAATAACTTCAGGTGTTGGGGCTTATGTTCCCGATTATAAAGTGCCTGAAAATATTTTGAGTGACGTTTTTCATAAGGTTATTGTCCCGGCTTTGAATGTTCAACAAAAAAAGGACACTCCATATGTTGGGATTTTGGGTGTTGATGTTGTTCTTACTTCACCGGATACCTATACAGTATTAGAATTTAAACCTTTTTTAAAAGATTTTGATGCTCAGGCTGTTTTAAATAATATTGATGAAAATTTAATAGAAGTATTTGAAGCATGTGCAAACGGATTTTTTGCTGACGAGTACGACGACATATTGACTAATGATAATTTTTCAGTTTCATGTCTTGTAAGGTCCCGTTTGGCGGATAAAGTTATTCCTAATGTAGAATTGGCAGATTCGGATATCTCATTTATAAATACTAAGTGTAATAAATATTTTGAATATATCTCAGATGTTGGTAATAACTTTGTCCTAACCTCTTGTGCAAAAACGCTTTCACGAGCTAAAGCAAAGCTAAAAGAGGATTTGGGTCTTGTTTTATTCGATGGAATGAAATACAGAAAAGATATTTGTAATTAGGTTACTTTATTAAGTTGAATTTTTTAAATTTATCGTTAATATAGTGGTATGAATTTTTATGAAATTTTAGGAGTTACACCGGATAGTGAATTCGCAGAGATTAAAGCTGCTTATCGTAAGCTTGCAAGAAAATATCATCCTGATGTTAATTCTGATGGTGCAAGACGCTTTAAGGAGATTTCAAAGGCTTATGATACTCTTTCTGATGCAAAAAAAAGAAAACAGTATGACACTCTAAATGGATTTTTCAAAACAGATTATAATAAAAATTCTTCAAATAAAGAGCCCCAAAAAACTCCATCTGGTAAAAAAACGGCATCTGAAAAGACTTTTGACAATGGGAAAAAATCTGAAAATAAACAGAATGAGAAAATTTTTTCAGAGTTTTTTAATTCATTTTTTGACTCAAGTGAATCCTCAAATAAGAGTGAAAAAATTCAACCCAAAAATGGCGAAGATATAACAACAGATATAACGATTTCCCTATCTGAGGCCTTTAAAGGCTCTGATAGGATGATTAATGTTGTTCATACTGAGCTTTGCCCACGCTGCAAAGGCAGAAGGTTTATTAATGGTGCTAAATGTAAAGTGTGTAACGGCTCGGGTGAATATTCTATACATAAAAGAATTAATGTTAAAATTCCGCCTAAATTAAAAGACGGTGCAAAACTTCGTTTGAAAGATGAGGGCGGAGAAGGTCATTTTGGCGGACAAAATGGCGATTTGTATTTGATTATTCATATTGAGGGAAATTCAAGAATTAAGTATGATAATTTAAATATTTTATATAATCTGCCGATTACTCCTTACGAGGCTGTGTTGGGTGGCGAAATATCAGTACCTATGTTTGACGGGTATGTTAAATTAAAACTGCCGGCTCATACGTCTTCTGGGCAAAAATTCAGGTTGGCAGGGCAAGGACTCAAAAAAAACGGTAAAGTCGGTGATATGATAGTCACTGTATCTATTGAAATTTCAAAGCATTTGTCGGATGATGAGATTAAGCTGTATGAAAAATTGAAAAAACTGGCAGCGGACAACATCAGAGAGAATTTGCTAAATGAATAATTGTCGTGTGAGAGTAAAAGAAATTTTTAAATCTATTCAAGGTGAAGGGCCTTATATAGGTGTAGAGCAGATATTTGTCAGGTTTTGTAATTGTAATTTAAAATGTAATTATTGTGATACAGAATTTTCACCAAATGAATATTTTGAGGAGTTCTCCGCCTATGAATTGGCAGATTACATCAAAAAATTTGATGCGAATAAAATACACTCTATATCTTTGACTGGTGGTGAACCTCTTTTGTCCGTTGATTTTTTGAAAGAGTTTTTACCGTTGGTTAGTAAGTATAAAATTTATCTTGAAACCAATGCAACCTTGCCTGATAAATTACAAGAGATTATAGATTTTGTTGATATTATAGCTGCTGATATAAAGTTGGAAAGTTCAACCGGTATAAAAAATTCTTACCAATACCACGATAAATTTTTTGAGATATCAAAAAAGAAAGAATGTTTTGCAAAAGTTGTATTTAACGAAAAGATTACAAAGGAAGAAATTAAGCTGTGTTGTGATTTGGCCGTAAAACATAGTATTATGCTTGTGCTTCAACCGGAGATGAAAGGTAACAATTTTGCAGTCAATACAGATTTT
The DNA here is from genome assembly GCA_944325675.1 of Candidatus Gastranaerophilales bacterium. Taxonomy (GTDB): domain Bacteria; phylum Cyanobacteriota; class Vampirovibrionia; order Gastranaerophilales; family Gastranaerophilaceae; genus SIG32. The sequence continues at coordinate 36,782 of CALVAZ010000097.1, read as the reverse complement.
GCGGCTGAAGTTTTCGACGAGTTTTTGTCTTTATATCCCAATACAAGGTTAATACCTCAGGTGCATAAATTTTTAAATGTTCGATAGCTTATTTGCCAAACAGCGCTGTTTATTGTATAATTTACGTTAGTTGAGGTATTTATGGCAATTAAGAAAGTTTTAAAGTACGGGGAAAAATCTTTGAGAGAGCCTTCAAAAGAGGTTCACAAGGTATCTCGTAAAATTACCGATTTGGTAAATGATTTATTGGATACTATGTATTCTCAAAACGGTGTTGGGCTTGCTGCTCCGCAAATTGGGGTAAATTATAGAGTATTTGTAATTGATGTTTCTACGGGTAATGAACCATTAAATCCTATTGTTTTTATAAATCCGAAAATTATTAAAAAATCGGGTGCTATTGTGAGTAATGAAGGCTGCTTGAGTTTCCCTGAGGCATATACGGATGTAAGAAGATATAAGGATGTTATGGTAAAAGCTATGGATGCACATGGTCGCAACTTTACGCTTGAAGCAAAGGATGGTTGCCTTTTGGCACGTGCAATTCAACATGAATTTGATCATTTGGACGGTATTCTTTTTATTGACCATTGTATAAACAGATTTGAAACAGAAAATGTTTTGAAGAAATTTAATCTTCCGCCTATTGAAACTGAAAAATTGCTATCTGAGCCTGAATTAGAAAAGGAGCTTAATGATTAAAGTTGTATTTTTTGGTACGCCCAAAATAGCTTTAAAATCATTGGAATATCTTTATGATTCCGACAAAATAGATGTTTTGGCTGTCGTTACGCAACCCGACAAACCTGCTGGTCGCGGACATAAGATTACTATGTCGCCAATAAAAGAATTCGCAGTTGCACATAATTTGCCTGTATTTCAGCCAAAATCTATAAGAAAAGAGCCCGAAATTCAAGAAGAATTAAAAAAACTGGAACCGGATTTTTTTGTGACCTTTGCATTCGGTCAGATTTTGTCACAAGAGGTATTAGATATTCCAAAGTTTGAAACAATTAATTTGCACGCTTCCCTTTTGCCGAAATATCGCGGGGCAAATCCTATCCAAAGAGCAATTATTAATGGTGATAAAGAAACAGGTATTTGCACCATGATTACTGAATTAGGTCTGGATTGCGGGGATGTTTGCCTGCGTGAAATAATTCAAATCCCGGATACTATGAATTGTGTGGAATTGTTTGACAGGATAAGCGATCTATCTCCAGTTTTGTTGGAAAAAACTCTTGTCGAGCTCTATAATGGAACTTTAAAACCTATACCACAATGCGAAGATGGTGTTTGTATGGCGAATAAGCTTACAAAGGAAGAAACTCTGATTGATTGGAAAAGGCCGGCATGTGAAATACATAATTTAATAAGAGGAATATATAAGTTTCCTTCTGCATACTTTGTTCACGATGGTAAGATTATAAAAGTTTTAGAATCTCGTGTAGTTGATGATTGTGGGAAATGCGGTGAGTTTATAAAGGTTACAAAGGAAGGAATACAAGTTGGTTGCGGAAAGGATTGCCTTTTGCTTATTAAGGTTAAGCCTGAAGGTAAAGGGGAAATGTTTGCACGTGACTGGTATAACGGGTTAAGAAAATGATATCAAAAGGAATTCGTGGTGCTATTACTGTAGATTACAATTTTGAAGGTTCTATTAAGGATGCTACTTTAGAGCTTTTAAATGCTGTTTTAGAACAAAATAACCTTAAAAAAGAAGACATCTCGCATGTGATATTTACTCTGACTAAAGATTTGAACGCTGCTTTTCCTGCTAAATTTGCAAGAATTAATCTTGGCTGGGACGACATAGCAATGATGTGTTACCATGAGCTTGATGTCCCCGATTCTTTACCGATGTGTTTGAGAGTTATGGTTGTTGCAAACTGTGAGGAAGATTTTATCCCAAAATTCGTGTATCTAAAAGGTGCCTCTGTATTAAGGTAATTAAAATTTTTGTAATTCTGAAATTGCAGGATCAAGTAGTCTTCTTCCGACATTCTCAAAAGATATTGAACATAGTGTTTTGTTACCGTATTTGATTAATTTTTCAATTACGCCTCTCCCGTATTTAGGGTGTGAAACGGTGTCCCCTTGCTCAAATACCGGTGAATCATCACCAAGAATAGGCTCATCAGACGGATATATAGGCACAACAGGAGGTTGAGGATCATCCATAAGATCGTCAGAAGTGGTGTCTTCCGGTTCATTCTCAATTTCAAATTCAGTAGGAACATCCTCCAACACAGGTTCTTCTGTTATAACTTCTTCAACAACATCATCTTCGGGTGAGTTGATCTCCATAATTTCTTCAAGTGGTTGGATATATTCTCCTGATTCGGGTTCTTCCGCAATAGTTTCAAGTTCAAATGGCTTGTCATTATTTTCGGTGTTGATTCCTTCATTTTGAATATCTGCTTCAACGCTCAAATTACCAATAAAGTCTAAGTCGTCCTCTGTAAGATTGTCAGGTGATGAAATTTCTTCTATTGAAGGTATTTCTGCAGGTTTTGTGTAAAAAACTTCATCTACATCTTTGGCAACTTGTTCAATTAATTCATCATGAGAAATACTATCTGTTTCGATGGATATTTCATCATTATTGTCTTGCATTACTAGATCTGCAATATCTTCATTTGTTTCATTTTGGTCAAGATCAAAATAATTGTTGCTTAAATCTTCAGTTGCGTTTTCATTTTCTATGTTTTCAACGGAAATCTCCGCTGAAGCATCAGTTACAGTCTCATCTTTAATAGCTTCTTCCGATACAACATCGTCTTCATCATACTCTTCAGATGTTTCGATATCGTTGTTGAATTCATTAAGTTCTACAATTAGCGGAACATTTTGGGTTAATAGACCACATACAATAAATTCATTTGAATTTAACTTATTAAGAAGTGAATTATAGCTTGCAAAATCGTGTTGAACTGTTTGGGGAGCGAAGAAAATCAGGTTTTCTGCTTTTTGTTTCAATTCAGGCAAGTACTTGTAATTGTGGCTGCAGATAATTGTTGTGAATATATTTTCACTATCCAGAAGTTGTCTTAATAATCTTTTATCGGAATTTTTGTTCGTAATTTTAACAAAAACATACATATAAGAACCTTTAATATCCAAAGATGAATGGATATAAGCAATCAGTTCTTTTTGCAATTTGTCGGATACATCTGCTATATCAATGTAACTTATTTTATTGGCTGATACTGCATTTTTTAACCCTTCAAGTTCTTCTTTGGTCTCTGCAAATACATTTTCCTCACGGTATTTTAGCAGTTTATGTTTTAAAAGGGCAAGCTCAGGTATATTTGTTTGCTCATATTGTTGTGAGACTACTTTTAAAAATGTGTCAAACGGAATGAAATTGCCATCAATTGTCTTAGTATATTCTTGAACTTCATAGAAAATATCTTGAATTACAGCTTTGCTTGTTGCATCTACTCCATCAAGATCGTTGTCATAAATATAGTCAATCATTTTTGCATTTAAAGGTAATTTAAAATCCCTTTTAAATCGAATTGGTTCATATTCACCAAATGTATGATCAACGTCAATAACTACAACTTTCTCATTATATTCTGCAAGTTGAGCAGTCGAATTTTTTACTATTGTTGCAATATTATCAAATTTTTCTGCGCATATTGTTAAGTTGCGTTCAAAAATCGTTTCATCAACCTTTAACATTACTCCTTGTTGTGCAAGTTCACCAAGTGCTATTGGTTTTTCAATAGGTAAAAGTTTTAAAATGTCATCTGCATTTAGTTGTGACAATTGTGACTTCATAGAGGGGATTGAACCGTCGTAGTTGTCTACAACTCCTTCAGTGTTGAAAGTAAAGATTAATCTTGCAATCGCATAATTGGCGCTTATATCAGCTTTTAAGTTTACAATCTGTGCTACATAAGATTTTTGGTTGTCCACCAACGCGATAAATTTTGCAAGTGCAATTTTATCATTTTCATTGTAAGTGATTTTTACAAGGTTATTCTTAATCTCCAATAATTTCATAGGCAGTTCCCTCTTTATGGATTTATTTTAGCATGAATATAAGACTTTTATCTGCTTTTATTTACATTCTTTACCATTTGTTAAATCTAAAAGTTTGTTATATATGTCAATAGTCAGCGGGCAAATTTTTAGATTTCTTTTTACCAGGCTTTTAATTGTTTCCTTATAGCACTTTAAAAGTGCTTTATCAAGACCGTTTTCTTCTTCTAAAATTTCATAAATTTGTTTTCGGTACTCCTCATCGCGTGTATTTGGCTCAATTTTATCAGCAAGGAATATTATTTTTTCAAAGGTTGTCATATCTTTTTTCCCAAGAGTATGCCATCTTATTGCAGATAAAATTTCGTCATCGCAGACTCCAAAATCTTTGTTTGCACAGTAAGCACTGACTGGTGCGTGAAGCGTTTTGTAGTTCATTAATTCACTCTCGTCAATTTCCATATTTTTGTGTATTAGCTCAAGAAGTTTTTCTTTGTCAAAACATTTTGCACAATCGTGGAGAAGTCCGGCAATGTAAGCTTTTACTTCATCTTGTCCGTATTTTTGTGCCAGTTCTCTTGCACATTCAGCAGTTCCCAAACAGTGTATATATCTTTCTTCTGTAAGATTTTCTTTTAACCATTTCAAAATTTCTTCTTCACTAATTCTTGTATAAACCATGTGTTTCTATATATCCTTTTACATTATTTGTAACATATTTACTTATATCTTTTCCTGCTTTAATACTTTGTCTTATGTTTGTTGATGATATGTCTTCAAAATCCATTTTTGCAAAATTAAAGTTGTAACCTTTTGATTTGAGTTCGTCGTATTTTGCTGTGTCCGGTTCGTTTTCTCTTGAAAAAACTATAAAATCAACTAAATTTTTCAGTTTGTCAGCTTCGTACCATGTATCGATTTTTTTGAAAGCGTCTGTTCCGATTATAAAGTTTATTTTCCCTTCTATATCATACTTTTTATACAATTCTAAAATCGTTAGATATGTATAGGAGTTTCTCTCATTTTGGTATTCTATATCAGAAACGTTAAATCTCGGGTTTATATGTGTTGCTAGTTTAACCATTTCCATTCTGTGTGGTGTAAGTTTTATATCATAATTTTTATGAGGTGGTCTGTATGCCGGTATAAAAATTATCTTGTCAAAGTTGTAATTTTTCAGCACAAAATCGGCCATTTTTAAATGAGCAAGATGTATCGGATTAAATGTTCCTTGAAATACGCACAGTTTCATACCCTTATTTTAGCACGATTTTATTAAAAAATGCATAAAAAAAACCTGACTTTTGTGAAAATCAGGTGAAAATTTGTAGGGGAAAAATTAATTGGAGTTAGTTAAAAAATTTTAGTAGGAATATAGGATATTAGATTAAATGTAAAGCTTGTTTGTTATTGAATGCTATAAAATTCATTTGTTCAAATAATAAATCTGAGCGGTCAACATAAGGCTGTGCATTGGTTTGATTTGTTGTAACTTGTTCGCTGTAGATATTTTTGAGTTTTTCATCAATCTTTTTTAAATTAGCTACTGCCATTTTAAAGCCTCTCTGTTATCTCATCTCTTACATATATATAAAGTATATACTCTTGGCTAAATTTCAAAAATGCTAAAAGTTGTTACATTTCGTAATATAAGTTTTGAAAAGGCAATTTAGATGCGGATTTTGTTTTTATAATATTGTAGGGAAAATTGTAGGTATTATGGTTAGTAATAATATAAATCAGAATTATAATTTGCAGTATAAGCCTTTAAACCAATCAAGTTTTGGTGCAGTTAATCCATCTATGCAGGCACTTGATGCTCAGGCTGTAAAACAGACGGTAGATAATTCTTATCTTGCAAATCGTGTAAAAGCATCTGAGGGGACGAACCCGGCAACAACCTTAGGATTATCATTAGGTACTTGGTATTTGCTCTCTCAAGCGATGGATAAATATGGAGTTAAATGTGGCGGTAAGTACGAAGATTCCGTTTTAGGCAGGTTTGGTAATTGGGGTGACAGGGTTCAAGAAAAATTTACAAGTACTGCTATAGGTAAAGGCACACGAAAGGTTTATAATAGTATTGGTAATGCTTGGCGTTGGGTTACCGGTAAAAATAAACTTGCCTATGCTATTGGTAATACTCCGACTCAATCTGAGTGGAAACATGCTAAAAGTATTGGCGCAGGTCTGAAAGGCTTTTTGGCTATGGATACCGATCAGTTGTTCGGGTATTTTATGAAACCTATTAATAGTGTTCAAAAACTGGAACAATTCGGTTACACACAAGCTCAAATTGATAATTTTGCAAATTCCATTAAAAATTTAAAAGGTGCAGATAGAACTGCCGCATTAGCAAAAGAAGAATTAAAGGCTTTGGGAGTAAAGCCTGAAAGCATTGACAAGATATTTAAGAAAAAAGGTTTTGCAGGGTTGCATAGCTATGCAGAGCATATAAAAGCCCGTAAACTCGGTTTCAGAAATTTAGCTGAATTTCAAGATGTGTCCAAAGATGCATTAAAGAATGTTGACAAAATTTATGAAGCTTTGCTTAAAGCAGATGATAAAATGAGTATTACTGTTTATAGGAAACATGGAACCCTTGGTAAAGTATGGGCTCATCTTTGGGGAAGAAAAGTTTCTATTCCTGAGTTGAGAAATAAACTTGCTGCTACTCTTGGTAAAGGCAACAAAACAAAGTTAGGCAGATTTTTACCAAAGGCTCTTGGATATTTCTTAGAAGGTACAACAAACAGATTTGCAGGCGGTAAATTAGCGGTATTTATGCAGGCATTCATTTTTGGAGATATGTTGGCAAATACGCTTATTGCACCTAAGGGTGAAAAATTTAAGACTTTATCTGAAAGGTTTGTAAACGACTTTGCTTACTTTATGGCATTACCGTTTGGTTATATGGCAATGCACAAGGTCGGTGGTATGAAATACGCTGGTCTTGATAAAAATGGTGTTGAGGCTTATCGAACTGCATTAAAGGCATTCAATGAAAAAGCTGCAATGGGTGGTTTTGCAACAAAAGCTGAATATAAAGCTGCGAAGAAAGCCTTATCCGATATGTTAAAAGCTAATGTTAAAAATCCTATTACAAGATTATTTAAAGGTATAGGTCGTGTTATAAATGTTGGTAACGAAACTCGTGCAGCTTACAAATCTGCAAGTAAATTGAATTTGAATTTATTGAGGAAAATTCCTAATGCACTTAAAAATCTTGCGGGTATTCCTTTAAGGGTAGCTATACCGATGGCGCTGATTGTCCCTGTTGTTGCAAAGTTATGTACAAAAGCTGAGCATAAGGTCTTCGGCAGGCCTACAAAATCTGTTTTGGATGAAGAAAAAGAACCTGAAGTTAATGAAGCGCAAATCAATGAACTCCAGAATCAATTGCAAAATGCGCAAAATAATCCCTTCGCACAAAATCCTTCTGTAGTTCCTAACAGTCAGTCAAACTTGATAAATATGTACCAAAACGGACAAAAATACCAATCTCCGACATCAACTGTAACAAATAATATAAATAATACAACTATTGTAAACGGTGATAAAAACGATGAAGATAAAGTCCAAGAACCTCTGAGAACATATATTCCCTCACCTGTGGGTGTTCAAATTAAGGGTGAAGACCAATCTGCCGGGCTTGCGGCACTTTCAAGAGCTGATTTAGCTGAAAAGAAAGCTATGGAAACTTTGGCTATGAGATGGTAGTTTTGTCAGGCTGTTGAAAAGCAAAAAAATACGTGTTAAAATGTATATGCTCCGGACGGGTGTTAATTTTGTTCCTACATTATATTAAAAGGGAGAGTTGACTCTGTCAGGCATTGCAGTATACCCGCCGATTAACAATCGCCAGCGGGAAACGGATTTGCCGAGGCGCTCACCCACCTGCGAGACCAGCAGGTAACAAAATCGCGCTCGTTTGGGGCTTTATTTTTTTATTGATACATTTTGAAAAATATGCTAGAATTATTGTATGCAGGATAGGGTTTCAACTATAATTTTAACCGATAACGAGCAAACAAGACGTATTTTGTCTATGTATGTCGGGGAATTCCACGGTTTTGATTTGCTTGATAATTTCCCTGAATATATGGAGATATTTGATACTTTAAATTCTCTGGATAAATCTGTTTTAATTGTTGATATTTCCGACAAAACGGATGCTAAATTAGATTTTGTTGAAGATGTTACAAAAAATATCCATAATTGCAAGGTATTGGTGCTTTCAGACAATCCTTCAGTAGATTTAATCGTGAGGGTTATGAGAGCGGGGGCTAAGGAGTTTTTAGCATTACCTATAATCAAAACAGAACTTTTTGATGCTTTTGAAAGAATTAATGAGTCTTTATATTGCGTTGCTAAAAAAGGAACAAAATGTAAAATTATTTCGATTTTTTCCAACAAAGGCGGTATCGGAAAAACTTCAATTGCATCAAATTTGGCGCTGGAGTTGGCCAAAATCACAAAAGAAAAAGTCGCGTTGTTGGATTTGAATTTTCAATTGGGCGATATTACCACATTTATGGACTTAAAACCGTCCTTTAATATTTCATATATGTTGGAAAATCTTAATAAAATGAATGAGGATTTTTTGCTGAGCACTCTTGAAAGATACAAGCAGACCAGTTTGTACGTTTTGGCAGATCCTCCGTTTTTTAAGCAGGCTGCAGATATTTCACCACAGCACATAACAAAGTTATTTTCGATTTTGAAGGAAACTTTTTCGTATATAGTTGTTGATGCCGAGTCAAGTTTTGATGCAAAAAATATTGCTGCTTTGACTGAATCTGATTTGATATTTCTTGTAACGGTTGCGAATTTACCTGCTCTAAGAAATTCTCAAAGATGTCTGGAGTTGTTTGAAAGACTCGGATTTGATAAAAATAAGACACAAATTATTTTGAACAGATATATGGAAAATGACGAGGTCAGTATTGACGATATTGAAAGCGTTATGGGTAAAAAGGTTTACTGGAAAATTCCTAACAATTATTTTACAATGATGTCATCAATAAATAAAGGAATTCCTGTAAGTGATATAAATCCGGATTCAAATGTTGCCAAAAGTTATAGAGACTTGGCGTTGCATTTGACGGATTGTATTTATCGTGAAAATTTAGTCAAAAAGTATAATGGTATATTAGATTAGGAGGCATTTTGGGTTTAAGCGACAGATTTAAAGATGAAAAGAAAAAATCTTCTGACAAGAAGTCTGACAAAAAAGTAGAAAAAAAATCAGCTTATCCTTCCCATGTTCAGGCGGATTTAGAAATGTTGGAGGATATTGAATGTATGGTATTAAATAAAATTGCCTATACACCTGTTTGGTTTGAATTTACTGAAGATGAACAAAAGAAACTTATCAGATCCTATCTTAATGCAAGGCTTGCGTTGCCGGAAAATGCTGCTTTGATATTAACAGAAAGTGAAAAAGATATTTTTGTATCGAGGATTTTAGCATCTGTTTAAGTGGAAATGTGCATTTATTTGTTATAGACTTTTGTTATGCAGTACAAAGAGTTTAAGATTCATTCAAAATACAAACCTTCAGGTGATCAGCCAAAAGCGATTGAGGCTTTGGTGGACGGTTTGAAAAATGGCGATGATGCACAAACCTTGCTTGGTATCACAGGTTCGGGTAAAACTTTTACTATTGCTAACGTTATTGAAAAAGTCCAAAAACCTGCGTTGATTATTGCGCATAACAAAACTTTGGCAGCACAGCTTTATAATGAATTTAAAGAGCTTTTCCCTGAAAATGCTGTTGAGTATTTCATAAGTTATTATGATTATTATCAACCCGAGGCTTATATCCCAAGAACAGACACATATATTGAAAAGACTGCATCTATTAACGAAGAAATAGATAGATTACGTCATAATGCAACAAGGTGCTTAAATGAACGAAACGATGTAATTATTGTTGCATCAGTCAGTTGCATTTACGGTTTAGGATTACCGGAAAACTATTTTAAAGGTTCTGTAGAGCTCAAGGTGGGTGATGAAGTCGCAAGAGATGATTTGTTAAGACACCTTGTAAGCGTTCAATATAAGCGTAATGATTTGGTGCTGGAGCGTTCTACTTTTAGAGCCAGCGGTGATATTGTTGAAATTATGCCGGCCTATGAGAAAATCGTGACCAGAATTTATTTCTGTGGTGATGAAATCGAAAAAATCATAAGAATAGATAATGTTTCAGGTGAAATTTTGGAGGCTCCCGAAAGCGTCGTTATATATCCTGCGGTGCATTATCTTTCTTACGACGAAAATGTTGATGAGACCATGGATTTAATTCGAAAAGAATTAAAAGATAGGCTTGTAGAATTAAATAATCAAAATAAATTGGTTGAAGCGCAAAGGCTTGAACAGCGTGTTAAATATGACATGGAAATGATTAAAGAAATGGGCTATTGTTCCGGTATTGAAAATTATTCAAGAATAATTGAGCGCAGACCGCCGGGTTCTCCTCCTGCAACTCTGTTGGATTATTTTAAAGGTGATTTTTTAACAATTATTGATGAATCGCACGTTACGTTACCTCAATTAAAAGGTATGAGCCATGGGGACGCTTCAAGAAAAGATACTTTGATTGAATATGGTTTCAGGTTACCTTGTGCAAAAGATAATAGACCACTCACTTCTAAAGAATTTTTTGAAAAAGTAGGGCAGAAAATTTATATTTCGGCTACACCTGCAGAATTTGAAAGAGAAACATCTGAGCAGATTGTTGAGCAGATTATCAGACCAACGGGGCTTGTTGATCCTAAGATATCTGTTAGACAAATTGACACACAAATCAACGACTTGAAAAATGAAATTCAAAAACGTGCAGATAAAAATGAACGTGTGCTTGTAACAACTTTGACTAAAAGGATGGCTGAAGATTTGACGGATTTCTTTATTCAAGAAGGAATAAGAGTAAGATATTTGCATAGTGAAATTCAATCTCTAGAGCGTGTTGAGATATTGCGTGATTTAAGATTGGGTGAATTCGATGTTTTGATTGGGGTTAATCTTTTGCGTGAAGGCTTAGATATTCCGGAAGTTTCACTTGTTGCAATTATGGATGCAGACAAAGAAGGATTTTTGCGTTCTGAAACAAGTCTGATCCAAACAATTGGGCGTGCTGCTCGTAATGCTTGTGGTGAAGTTATTATGTATGCCGACAAAATAACTGAATCTATGGACAAAGCTATCAAAGAAACTGAACGCAGGAGAGAAATTCAAATTGCGTATAACAAAAAATATGGCATTATCCCCCAAACTATCAAAAAACCTATTGAAAATAATCTTTTATCACTTGTTGCAAGTTATAGAGATTTTGAAGATGTTGTTGCAGAAGAAATGGTGGATTTAGGTATAGATACAAAAGATTTGCCAAAACTTATTGAAAAACTTGAAAAAGACATGCATAAAGCTGCCAAAATTCTTGATTTTGAACGTGCGGCCGAAATTCGTGACAAGCTTAAAAAACTTAGAGAAATGATTTAGTTATTTTCTTCTCTGGGGACAAGTTCATAGTCTATTTGTGCAAAATAGTTTCCTGTAATTGCAACATTAATTACAAGAGCCATGCAGCATAGGAAAATAAAAATCGGATTTTCAAGTGTGAAAAATACTCCAAACAAATAAGCAAGTATGCCTACTATCAGGCCGTTAACAAGTGCAAGTTGCGGGATATAAAATATAATCGCAACTAAGATGTCTATACAAGTGTTTGAAATTAGAACGAGATTATATGCATCTTTAATTTTTTGAGTTTTGGAATATAAAATGAGTGATGTAACAATTATAGAGCCTAGCAGCAGCCAAACAATAATTGCATAAATTAACTGCATGTTTGGTATTGGAATAGGAATTTTGATACCGACAAGCATTCCCCCTACCCATAATCCGATACCTAGTATTGGTCCTACTGCAAATATGGCTTTGAAAGCTGTTGCTATAAATGAAAAGATATTAAACGTTGGTAAAACGTAGTTTTGTCCGTTTCTTACATTGTAAATACATTGAATGAGAATACTAACAAGCATTAACAATGTGAAGAAGCCCAGAAAATAAAACCATCCCATATTCCCAGAGCTAAACAGGTTATAGCATATAAATACCGGTATGGCGTAGAGAAAGTATTTTACAAAGGCCAAATTGTCAGTAATAGATTCTTCCAAGGCGTCTTTTATGGATGCCATAGCTATCCTCCTAAATATATTGCTCATTCCCATTTTAACATATATTGGGAAAAAATCAAGTCCTAAACAGGTAATAATACCGTGAATTCAGCCCCATTGCCGATACTGCTGTCTACGCTGATTGTGCCTTTGTGTAGTTTAACAAGTTCCTTTGTAAGTGCTAAACCCAACCCGTTGGAGTTTTTATTATTACCAATTTGTGTAAATTTTTCAAATATTTTTTTGTGATATTTTTTGTCAATTCCTATACCGTTATCTTTTATTTTTATTATTATATTATTTTTATTTTTGGATATATCTATGTTGATTTTTCCATTTAGAGGTGTATATTTTATCGCATTACTTATAATATTAAAAAATATTCGCTGTACCTTATTATAATCAGCATTTATGGTTAGAGTGTTTGCAACATTAATTTCTAGTGTTATATTTTTTTTGAGTAAAAGGGGCTTGAGGATGTTGCATACTTCGTGGAGGTTCTGTGTTATATTGAAATTTGTATAATTAAGCTTTAGGGCTTTTGCTTCAAGTTTTGACATGTCAAGAATATCATTTATCATGCCAAGTAAGTGTGTTCCCGCAATGTATACATCGTTTAAGTATTCTTCCTGCTTTTCATTTAATTCTCCAAATATTTTTTCCGACAAGAGTTCAGATGAAGTTATAATAGAATTTAACGGGGTTCTTAGTTCGTGAGAAAAGTTGGCAAAAAAATCGTTTTGCAATTTGATTGTATTGTATGCTTCATTTTTTGTATATATACCTTCCTGAAGTGCTTCTACTTGAAGATTTATTATTTTGGATAGTTCGGAATTTTTTATGATATTTGAAATAATTTGGGTACAATTTTTAAAAATATTTCTTTCTTTTTGTGAAAATTTATTATTTCTTGCTATTTTAATTTCCCCAAATTCAGTATCTTTTATTTTTAGTTTTTCAGTTAAAAAATTTTTACCGCCATTTGTTGCACCGTAAAAATAGATTTTTTCTCCTGCAAGGATAATGTGACCGGTGTCAAAATTTAATATTGTTTTCAATACAGCAAAAAGCTGCTCAGGATTGTTTGAAACATCTATCTCAAAAAGTGCGTTTATCTTTTCCAGAGCATTTTTATACAATTTCCTTGTATCCTATGTATCTTAAATTCCTAAAATATCCTTCGAAATCAAGGCCGTAACCTACTACAAATTTGTCGTCAATGTCGAACCCATAGTAGTCCGGTTCTATATCTGTTACTCTTGAAATCTTTTTATCGAGTAATGAACAAAATTTTGTTGATTTGGTTTTGAAGTTATTATTTATGAAATCCATTAAAAATTTTGCTGTATGACCGGTATCTATGATATCTTCAATTATTAAAACATTTTTGTTGTTTAGATCTGGCAATGAAATATCAACAGCGTGAACTTTCCCTGTTGATACGGTACCTGTCCCGTAGCTTGACAATCTTATAAATTCCATTTTTAAGGGCATTTCAAGATTTTTGACTAAATCGGTCGCAAACATTACTGCGCCTTTTAGAACGCAAATTGTAGTAACTTCTTCATTTTTATAATATTTGTTCATTGCCTCAGCAAGTTCTTTTATTTTATTTTGTATTTCTTCTTCCGTAAATAATACTTTTAATTCGTTAATTTTCATCGCTCACCTTCCTATATTCCAATTTTAACATGTGTGTCGGTGTTGTTACAACTTTTATTTTATCACTGATACCAAACCCGGGAGCCCACAATACTTCACATCCCGAACATAATAGTATTAACTTATCTTTTTCGTGTTTAGGAATTTCTTTTTCTGTTAAGTATTTTTTTAACTTTTGTTTCCCCTTCATTCCGAGAGGTTGGATTATATCGCCGTTTTTGCGCTGTCTTAGTGTAAAATCTATATTTTTTAGTTCGACAAAAGCTGTCATGTTTTTATCCGGTGGATAATGTTTGGGTTTTTGTGTATGTTTTGTCAAAGAAAACTTATATCCTCCTATTTCATATTCACCTTCCGATTTTATTTCGATTTCAGAAAATTCATTTTTATTGTTGTTGATAAGTGCTATTTTTTTATTATTCACAAACAGCCAAAGATTTTTAGTTAAGGAATATTTTTTTCCTGATTTTGCAGTTCTGTTTTTTAGTATAAATTCTACTATTTCCTCAATTTTTTTTCGGTCATATTCAATATTTTGTTTCCTTAAAAACTTATGTACTATTGCATTTTGAAAAAAGGTGCTGCTGTTGCGAAATTCTTCAGCGGAGTATTTTTCCAGATCTTTTAATTCGGCTTCGATAGTGGCATTTGTATCACTTGCCGTTTGTGACAACTGATTTAAGTTTTTTTCAAATTCTTCTGAAATTTCTTTTATTAATGGGAAAATTTTGTATCGGATTTTATTTCTGGTGTAGTGGGTATTAAAGTTAGAGCTATCAATATTAGGAGTAAGCTTATTTTTCTTACAATATTCTTCAATTTCGTTGCGATAGGTTCTTATAAGTGGTCTGTAAAAGATATCCCGTCTTTCGTGAATTCCTTCAAGTCCCGTAATACCGGTACCTTTGATTATTCTATAAAATACGGTTTCAGCATTATCATTGGCATTATGCGCAGTAAGTATGACTTTTGAATTAAACTTTTTTGCACAATTTTTAAAAAAATCATATCTGGCTTCACGTGCTGCTGTTTCAGTGTGGGCAATCGTTGTGGGTAATTTTTCGCTGTAAAAATTTATGTCTTTACAGAAATCTTTGCAGCTTAGTTCTTCCTTGTCACTTTCTTCTCCTCGCCAATTATGATTTAGGTGTATTGCATACAGATTTATTTTATAATTTTGGGAAATTTTTTTCATTATATGCAGAAGACACATAGAATCATACCCGCCTGAAAATGCTACGATAACATTTGTATTTGGTTGCAGCAGGTCGTATTTTTTTAAAAAGGATTCTACCTCGCTAATCAGCATTTGTGTTTTTTAATTCCTTCTTTAATCTCAACAGCGTCAACGCCTAATTGCTCCAATGCCTTCATGGCAAGTGAAGTGGGTTCGGTAGTAATTGCCAAAAGCATGTGCTGTGATTCGATTTTTTCTTTATGTTCACCTTTGGCAAATTCCCATGCTTTTTCAAGTACCCTTTTAGCTCTTTTGGTGAATACAATTTCATTGTCGAAATATTCATTGCCAAATCCGATGAGTTTTTCAACAACATCACGAGCATCTTTTATATTTATTTCTAATTCAGATAAGACAATGGCACCGGTACCGGTTGCTTCGCCTATAATCCCAAGCAAAAACATCTCCGTCCCAACTACGTTTCGGCCTAGTCTTCGGGCTTCTTGTTTCGCTAATCTTAAAATTGTAAGAGTTTCAGGCATTTGTTTTTCTATTGGTTTTATAATACTGTGTGCCAAATCATCATCACTTATGTGAAATTCTCTAAGTATGTCGTATGCAACACCCTTTTTAGTTTTTAGCAATCCTAAAACTATATGCTCCGGTAGTACGACCGATGAACCGAGTTCTTTTGCGGTTTGCAGTGCTAAACTCATTGTCCTGAAAGCGTTTGGCGTGAATATTATTTGTCGGCCTTCGTATTCAGATTGTCTTGTCTGTATATTTGCTAATTTTTCCTCGAAATTTTCGGCGGTTATTCCAAATTGTGCAAATATTTTTGTTAAATCGGAGTCCTTATCTTCTAAAATTGATGAAATAATTTGTTCGGTTCCCAAAATTTCGTAGTTAGAGGCTGACAGCTTTGATACCGCACGTTCAAATACTGCGGAAGACTCTTTACTGTCAAATATTGAATCTGTTTCTTTGGAAAGATTTATTTCGGGTTCTTTTGTATCATCAATCTCAGGGTGGTATAGTTTTTTTGTTTTCCTTTGTACAAGTTTTTCAAGCAGGTTTTTGGATTTTTGAATATCAAACCCCATACTCTCAAGGGTTTTGTAATTGTTTGAATGCTTGTCTGATAAAACTGCCAGAAATAAATGTTCATACAGTACGGTTGAATTTCCTGATTTTGAAGCATAATCAAGTGTTTGCCTTAAAATGACCTTTAGAGCAGCACTGAAGGCTAACACAGGCAGGTCAGTTTCAGTAACTTCTAATTTGGCATCTTCCATAAGTCTATTCTTTAAATCATCAAATTCTACATTGTAAGATTTAAAAATTTTCAGGGAAATTCCTTTTGCTTCACGTACTAATGCTAAAAGAAGATGCTCAGGCATAACACATATCGAATTTTGTGCTTTTGCTATATTTTGAGCTTCTGTTACAACATTTATTGCTTTTTCTGTAAATTTTTCAAACAAATTATTCTTCCTCTTCTACGTCCATACTTTCTACATATTCTGCTACTTTATTAAATTCTTCATCATCATCAACGCTTTCAAAAATGTAATCTTCGCCATCTTGTGTTAATCGCATTATTACTAATTCTTCTTCTTCTTCAGCGTCATCTTCTTTTTCAGCAGGAATTAAAAGTGCATACTCTTGTCCCTCAACTTCTACTATATCATATAATTCAAAGTTGATAACATTTCCGTTTTCGTCGACTGTTTCAATTAATTGTTTTTCTTCATCTACCATCGTTATTTTCCTTTCTTTTATTTTCTGGTCAGATATTGTTCCAGTATAATACAAGCACTCTCAATATCAACCAGGCCTTTATCTTTTCTGAAATTAATTTTTCTTTCGCGAAGGTTATCTTCAGCAAGCTCTGAGGTTAATCTTTCGTCTTCAAAGATTATTTCATAATCATTTATTTGCTTTGCAAAATTTTTACAATTTTCTGCCTGAAATCCTTCTGTGTTGTCCATATTTAACGGTAATCCGATTACAATTTTTTTTACATTGTTTTCTTTGGCTATTTTTTGAATAGTTTCAATGGCTTTTTCTTCCGGCATCCTTGAGATGTATGAGTGTCCGTTTGCAGTCATCAAAAGATAGTCGCTTAATGCGATACCTATTCTTTTTGTACCTATGTCGAGTGCCATTATTTTGTACATACCCACAAGCCCTCAATTTGCTCAATTATTTCGTCAAGTTCTTTAAGTGTGTATTTGCCGTTATTGAGTTCGGTATTGAATTTCAGTGATACAAAATACTCATATATACTTTTGCGTAGTATGTTTTTGAAAAATTCTCTCAAAAATTGTTTATCAAAGTATAAATCAAAAAGTAATTCTGCTTCTTGCAATCTGTTTTGACTAAGTTCAAGATACGATGCAGTTAAAATCCTGTTTGACCACACAGCTTTTTCTTCATCATAAAAAACTTTATCCAAATTATTCTCAATTAAGTTGTCAAAATTATCAGTTTTTGCATTCACCAATTCTTCAAATTCATCACTGTAATCGGCATCTAAGAACCACTTATCAATGAATTCCATATCCATTATCTTGTCAAAATCTTTTTTTGTAAGAGATTTCGGTGAAAATTTATTTGTCAAGATTTCTTTTATTGTCTTATATTCACCTTTAATATCAGAAAGAAGATTTTTCCAACATACATATTCATACGGTAAAAGCCAATTGTTAGCGGTATTCATTGATGTTTTTTCGGCATTATACAGTATAGTTTTTATGATTTCGGGCGAAACGTATAATTCTCTTTCATTTTTGTAAAATCTCTCTATAATTTTGTCACATTCAAATTCGGAAATTTCATTAAAACCAAAGCAATCTCTTATTCCGTGATAGTCGTCTATGACAATGGCTACAAATCTTATTTTGTTATTATCTGTTTTACGTGTAAAAATAATTGCCTGATTTCCATGCCCGTCGGGGTATGTTATGCAGAACTTATGCGGCGTTGATTCCGAAAGAACTTTTTTGTAAAATTCTTCGGAATTATCATCTCTTATGCCGGCAATTTTCAGTGTTGAAATGCTTTTCTTTATTAGAGGTTTAACTTTTTCATCAGCAAACTCAAGTGCTGTATTTAGAGCGTGGAAAGCTAATTGAGATTTTGATTCACCAAGTATTCTGAGCGCCTCAACACCTGTTTCGCTGTCCTGTTGTGACATAAATACCGGAATTAGCATATTTGCCAGTGCATCTTGAGAGTAATCGTTACTTAAGGAATTTATCAAAGTTATCTTATCGTTGCTGCTTAGTGATGTCAGGAAGTCCAAAAAGTCAATTTGTATTTCGGGATTTATTAGAGCATTATCAAGAAGTTTTTTGGTATCGGCATCCATTATCTCTGCATTAAGAAGTTCATCGCCCGTATCCAGCTCCCAGTTGGAATCCAATCCCCTTAAAAAATTCACTGCAACTATTTTTACATTATTTGCAACCATGGGGTTTTTTAAAAGCTCCCAGAGTTTTTTTATTAACTCATCCTTGTCTGCGTATCTTTCTAACAAAAAACACAGAATTGTGCCGTCATCAGATTTTAGGTTATAAAGCTCTTTATATAGAATTTTGCTAATTGTTTTCTTATCATTCTGCTCGTCCAGCAGATGAATTGTGTCAATATACTTCGCAATATCATTAACATCCGTAAATTTTGAAGTAAGGTGGATAATTTCAGCTTTTATTTCAAAAGGGTTGAGCTGTTTAATGTTTTCTTTTGTCATTATCTTTTGGCTTTCCCCCAAAATGCATCAAGAATCTGTTGGGCTTCAGCGGATGGCATTCTGTCGTTTAGTATCAGATATTGAACTGCTATCATTGCACATTCCGAACAGATATTTACACCTGGCCCCTGAACCATTTTTAGTACCTGTGTGTTCGGTCTGTGGCAGAAGCTACAATATACTAAATCCTTGTCATCATTTTCTTTTTCTTGTTTATTTTTTGCCCCTAACTTTACGACTTTAGCCATGCATATATTCTCCTTTTGCTATAATTGTAACTTAAATTAATAAAATTTGCCATATTTTTATTTTTACCTTATAATTACTTTACACGTTTTGTGGTATTTATGAGGGGATGAAATGAAAAAAGCACTATTACTGGCTAGTATACTTTTTGTTTCAGTCATGTCTACTGCTTGTATTAATAATTTTGCAGTTCAGGAGCTTAATGCTAAGGCCAAAGTTTATATGGAAGAGGGAGATTATGCGGGTGCTATTGAACGTTTGAAATCAAGTATTGATCTTGATGATACTATTTTTGAAACTCATTATAATTTAGCTGTTGCATATACCCAGTCAGGTGATTACGTGAAGGCTATGGAAGCCTATAAGGATGCAATAAAGTTAGATGCGTCGGTTCCGGATTCTTATTATTCACTCGCGGTGGCGGAAGAAAATTTGTCAATCGATTTGAAAAGTGGTGTTGTAAGACTTGATGATGAGGAAAATTTGTATACTTATACACCTTCAGAAGATGCTGTGGAGGCGGAGGTTTATGAACCTTCTGAAAGTGTTTTGAAAAAGATTGATGAACTCCGCGCTGATGCCGTTAATAACTATAAGACTTATCTGGAAAAGGCCCCTGAGGCTTCTGATGCAGCTGAGGTTAAACAAAAAATTGAAGCATTGAGCACACCTATTGAAAGTGTTTTGAAAGATTAACATGATTATTCAATCTCCCGGTGAGGTCGCTTTTTATATTATTAATTTCCCGATATATTGGTATGGTATCTTTTTGGCGGTTGCTGTGTTTTTTGGTGTTTGTATTGCAGAAATCCTGGCTGAACGTTATACAAATATCAGAAAAGACTTTTTCATTGATATTGCTCCTTTGATTATTATACTTGGAATTATTGGTGCAAGATTATATTACTGTGCTTTAAATTATTCTTATTATTCCAAGCATTTTTGGGAAATATTTGATATAAGACAAGGTGGTTTGTCTGTACATGGTATGCTGATTGCCGGAATATTAACGGTTTTTTATGTTGTGAAAAAAAATAATTTGGAATTTTTAAAGGTCTTGGATGTGCTGGCATGTGCAACTGTTTTTGCCCAGTCTGTCGGCAGATGGGGAAATTTTTTTAATTCGGAAGCTTTTGGATTGCCTACTTATTCTGATTGGGGATTGTTTATACCAGTTGCTTCAAGACCTGTTGAATATCTTCAGTACAGCCTTTTTCATCCTACTTTTTTGTATGAAGCTTTTGCTGATATTTTGATATTTTTTGTACTTATTTTTATACTTTCTAAAGCTAAAAATTCGGGAGTTACTTTTTTTGCTTATCTCGTACTATATTCTTTTGCAAGAATTTTGGTTGAATTCGTTCGCGTTGATAGTGTATTTTATTTATTCGGTTTGCCCATTGCGGTTGTTGTGTCTGCATTATTTATTTTCGTTGGTTTATCCGGAATTTTTTATAT
Source organism: Candidatus Gastranaerophilales bacterium (assembly GCA_944325675.1). Classification (GTDB taxonomy): domain Bacteria; phylum Cyanobacteriota; class Vampirovibrionia; order Gastranaerophilales; family Gastranaerophilaceae; genus SIG32. The sequence goes on along the minus strand of CALVAZ010000097.1, from coordinate 16,315 downwards.
CTTAAAGGAAAAATAGTTTCTCTTACTGTGTATATGCTCTATATTTACGGTTGATTTTTGAGCTCTTTTACACAATAATGTTTTTGTCATGAAAAGAGGGAATAAATCAGCATTAATTTGGCTTTCGGGCGGACATTTCGTAAACGATATTTACACAGGTTTTTTGAATCCGATTATGCCCTTTATCGCTGCTAAAATCGGAATATCAATGGCTGTTGCAACAATTGTTTTAAGTATGTCGCACATAGTTTCATCACTTTTACAACCTATATTCGGTTTTTTTGCAGATAATATGTTAAAACGCTCGTTTATTTTTTGGGGGCTTTTGCTAACTTCTTGTTTTATTCCGTTTGCACCTGCTTCTAAAACTTTATCCCATATGGTTGCTTTTATTATTTTAGGTAGTCTTGGATCAAGTCTGTTTCACCCTCAGGCTTTGGGTTTGGCAAATAAGTTTTCGGGTGCCGAAGCTGTCAAATATATGGGTATATTTTTGGGAATGGGAACTTTAGGCTATTCAGTGGGTCCCCTATTATCAGCTTATATTGCTCAATTCTTTGGGTTGGAAAAGATGCCCGCGCTTGCTGTTATAGGACTTTTTTGGGCTTTTGTTATGTTTAAGTTTGTTCCTAAAATGTCTGGTGACAGTGCTTCAAAACCTGATTATAATATCAAAGAGGCATTTGTTGCTATTTTATCAAACCGTAAATTGAATATTTTGAATATTATTTCAATGCTTAAATCGCTTATTTCTACCTCTTGTTTTATACTGCTTCCGTTTTTATGGAAGGACATGGGCTATTCGCCATTTTTTATCGGTTCCATGCTTTTTATTTTTATTTCTCTCGGTGGTATAGGTTCTATGGTGAGCAACAGGTTTGAGAAAATTATCGGAACTAAAAATGTATTTTATCTGTCTATGATTTCTACCCTGCCTCTTATGTTGTTGTTTGTTTTGACATATAAAACTTATCCGTATTTTTCGTTTTTAGTATATTTTATGATGGGCTTTATTACCATGCTTGCTGTTCCTGTAACGATGAATATGGCACAGAGCATTGTCCCTGAGTACAAAAGCATAATCGGCGGCTTTATAAATGGTTTTGCATGGGGTATTGTTGCGATAATTATGTCACTTAATGGTTTTGTAGCACAAGCCTTCGGCATTACAAATGTGCTGCTTGGTGTCGCATTTATTCCTGCAGTTTTCTCTGTATTTGTTAAATATCTTTTTGATGCGAATAAAAATTAAGCTAGTACAGACAAGGAGTTTCCATTTTCTTCTACAGAAGTGTTTTTACTATCACTTTCTGCAAAATGTCTGGTAGCAATTGACGAACTATTTTTGTAATGCGGTTTACATTTTTCAATAGTATTTGTATTCTTGTCACCGTTAAAATTGTTCTTTAAGGAATAACTCGTGTTCTTGAGTGCCTTTGAAGAATCTAATTTGCTTATTGCAGATACTAACATCTCTTAACCCCAAATTACTACTCATCAATTGTACTATAAACACTAAAGTTTGGCAATTTTTTTTATTAATTTTTGTAAACAATTTATACAATTTTGAAATTACATATTTTTTATATACTTTATATATATGAGAGAACATTAATCAAATACGAGAGATGTTAAGAGAGAGATTATTCCCGTTTAAGTAAAGAGAGACACTTCCTATTCCTATTTCCTAGAAAAAATTTAAGCCCCTTTTAGGGGCTTTTTATTTATCTTTCTTGTTTCATTATTTTATGTATTTTTATAAAATTTGTGCCGCCAACCAGTACGTTTGGGACAGAACCGGTTATTATCACGGTATCCTCCGGGTTAAGGTTTAACTTGTTTATAAGAAAACTGTCCATTTTGTCAAGTGTAGAACGGTCAATTTTTCGTTCAAATTTAAAGTTTATCGGGAATACTGCGCGATATAAGCATATTGCACGGCAAATGTTAATGTCCGGACAGCAAGCAAGAATTGGAACGGATGGTTTGCTTTCTGACAAAAATACCGGTGTAAAGCCGCTTCCTGTAAGTGCTACTATAGCTTTTATGCCCGGAACTTTTCTTATCATATCTGAAAGTGCCATTCCTATTGCCATGGCTTGTGTATTATTCTGATCTATCATCTTTTTTGGGAAGGTGTCATGTCTTAAAAACGGACTGTTTTCAACATTTTCTGAAATCAATTGCATCATTTTTACAGCTTCAACTGGATACTTACCTGCAGCGGTTTCACCTGAAAGCATTATTGCATCTGTTCCGTCTAATATTGCGTTTGCTACGTCAGAGGCTTCAGCGCGTGTAGGTATCGGGTTGTCTATCATGCTCTCAAGCATTTGTGTTGCAACGATAACTACTTTTGATTTGAAATTAGCTTTCTTGATTATTGTTTTTTGAACTATAGGAACTTTTTCCGATGAAATTTCTATACCTAAATCACCTCTTGCAACCATAATTCCGTCAGATAAATCGATTATTTCGTCAATATTATCTACTGCTTGCGGTTTTTCTATTTTTGAGATAATTCGTATATTACTATTTTTTGACTTAAGTATTTCCCTAAGTTGCATAACATCGTTCGCTGTTCTGACAAATGACAATCCGAGATAATCAATTTTGTTTTTTACAGCAAAGTCTATAAATATTCTGTCCCGTTCGGTTAGAACATCTATGCTGCCTGTTGAACCCGGAATGTTTATGCCTTTTCGTTGTTTTAAAAGGCCGTCTGTTAGGGCTTTTGCAAAAATTATATCCCCGTCAACTTTTTCAACAACAAATTGAATTTTTCCGTCATCAATGAGAATTTTTTCTCCTGTTTTGACGTCTTTTGAAATACCTTCATAGTCTACCGGTATTATATCATCCGTTAATTTTTCCTGATGTTTAAATTTTATGATGTCATCTTTTTTTATCTCAATTGAATTTTCAAGGTTTCCTATTCTTATTTTGGGTCCTTGTAAATCTAATAGAATCGGTATTAATGTTTTTTCTTCTTTTTCGATTGTCCGGATTAAATCAAGCGTTTTTTGGTGAACCTCTGGAGTTTCATGCGATGAGTTTATTCTAAACATTGTAACACCTGATTTATAAAGCTCACGTATCATGTCTTTTGTATTACTTGCAGGTCCCAGTGTCGCAACAATCTTTGTCATTGTGAAATTATCCATTATATTCTCCCTGTTACTTAATGTATATTCAAAGTATAAATGACTTTACAAAATTTGATGTGTAAGTTATACTATAAACAAAAATTGTTTACTAGTGGTAAGAGAAGGTAGTGTGAAATGAAAAAATTATTCGCTGGGTTGTTAGCTGTCAGTTTGATGGCTTGGAATGTTCTTCCTGTTTTGGCGGCTGATGCTTCTAAAATTGCTGATGTTAGCAAAAATTATTGGGCAAGAACTGAAATCGTAGATGTTGTTTCTAACGACATTATGTCTTTGGATTCTTCAGGCAATTTTTATCCTGAAGATACCGTTCAAAGAGTTGATTTTGTCAGAGCTTTATTGAAGCTTTTATCAAACGACAATTTGAATGTAAATATTTCAAATATTTTTACTGATGTTTCATCTTCAGATGCTTATTATTCTGATGTGTTGCGTTCTCAACAGTTGGGACTTGTTTATGGTTATCCGGACAGAACTTTTAAACCAACCAGGGTAATGACTCGTGCGGAAGTTCAATCTGTAATCAGCCATATTACGAAAGAAACTGCTGTTGATACTTCTGTACTTAGTTATTTCGATGATGCGGATGCTGTTCCTGCGTGGGCTGTAAAACCTTATGCTAAGTCTTTGGCTTATGGTATATATGTAAATTATCCGAACGCTAAAGAATTACGTCCTAACGATGATTTAACCAGAGCTGAAGCGGCTGTTCTTTTAGCAAGATTACGTGATAAAATCGGTTTGGTGCAAGAAGAATATGTCGGGCCTGACTTGGAAAAGGTTCTCGCTATTGAACATTTAAATATCAAAAAGAACGCTCCTAACAACTCCGTAAAAATTACAAACACAAGAAATATTGTAATGAGCGGTAACGTTTTGGAAGTCGCTTTTTCTGACAGATTTAAGTCTGAACAGGCTTCTGCAGGACAAGTAGTTAAATTTGTTAATCCGCAAGATATCTGTACTGAAGAAGGTACATTGTTAATACCTGCAAATTCTGTATTTACAGGTACAGTTTTAAATGTTGTTCCACAAAAATGGTTTAACAAAAATGCACGTGTATATATTCAGTTGACTGAAGTATGTATGCCGGATGGTAAAAAGGTTGACTTAAATGCAAAACCTTTCTACAAAGATTATGCATTGAAAGAAGGACCTTGGATGACCGCGGGCAAAGTTGCATTATACACGATTGGTCTTGGTGCCGTTGGTACCGGTGCTGGTGTTGGGTTTGCATTTATACCAAATCCTGCTGAAATCGGTAAAGGTATTGCAATAGGTACTCCTATCGGTGCAGGTGTTGGTTTGGTTACAGGCCTTGTAACTCCGGGTCTTAAGTACCATGCTAAAGCTGGTGAGCAAATATATGTTATACTTTGTGATGACGCAAGTATAAGTAAATAATGTTGCTTATTCTATAATATACTTTATTTAACAGGGATGGTTTTAAACCTTCCCTGTTTTTTGAGTGTTTTGTAGAACTTTTTTATCAATACTTTTGTGTAATAAGTATTACCTATTTTGCTGTTGTTTTTAACTCTTAGAAATTTAAAATGTTTATGTGTAGCTACGTTGTATCGGCTAATTTTATAAGGAGTAGATTATGAAAAAAACTATTGCAGCCTTAGCTTTATTTGCCTTTTTCTTACTTCCGGCTCAAGGAGCTTTCGCTTGGACTTATGATGGTATAAACAGTCTAAATCCTTTTACAGGTTTTAGAAACTGTAATAAGTGTGAGAAGGTTAAAAAACAGAAGTGTCAAAAGCCGAAGAAGGAAAAATGTAACGCATGCGCTAAAGTTAAAATTGCCCCTAAATGTGAAAAGTGTACAAAAGCATTCAACCAAGAAGCAGATTGTCCTTGTCAAAAAATGGGATACTAGAAAATATGGTGTAGATTTTCTACACCATATTTTTTAATAATCAATATTTTTAAGTGCATTAAATATTTTATCTGTAATTTGTTGAATGTATTCTTGGCTGACAAGTCCGTTTATTACAGCATCTGCTATTTGATAATTTGGTCTTATGTATTCTTGCGCTGTCTTATTTACGTCTTGGAATTGCATATCGGCGGCGGTTCCGGTTTTACCTCTTAGAGCAGCTCTCTTGTACCAACGATCCTTGATGACTTCAAGTGGAGTGAATACATAAACTTTTACATCCATTATATCGGCTAAGCCGTTATTTAATACGTATAACCCTTCAGTTAAAACAACTTTTGCTGGTTTTTTGAAATCGCCGTTTGGATCTGATATACAAGTTACAAAATCATATTTAGGTGATGTAACACTTCTCCCTGCCTTTAACTCAATTAAATGGTCTTTCATTAAATCTAAATCAATTGCATTGGGTGTATCAAAGCTGAAGCCTGTTTTAAATAATTCTTCATAGCTTCCGGCTTCTTGTAGTTCTTTAGATGTATCTTTATAGTAGTCATCACAGCGAATTACTGTATATATGCCTTCTTTTTTGTCTTTAACACATGCTTTGATTGTGTTGTCAACGAAAACGGTCTTTCCTGATGCACTTTCACCTGTAATGCCAATAAGAAAAGTTTTCTTTTTTTCCTGTACAACCTTCCTTGCAATATTTAAAATAAGGTTTTCAGATGTTTTCAAAAATAACGGTTGAACCGCGTGCTTGTCTTCTTCTAATATTTTTTTAAGTGCTTCAACAATTTTGGAAATAACTTCCATATCACGTCGGCTTGAATAGTAGTCATAACTGGTTAATTGAAAATCTTTCATCTGAACTTCCCCTCGTATAATATTCATTTTACTTTAAAGTTTTTAAATTTTCCCGTAATAATAAATTTTGTAACAATATTGTTTAAAAAATTAAAGTTTTTGGAATAAATATTCGTATATATTCTTGTGAAGATAGATAGGAGTATATTAAAATGTATCAAGAAGAAATTTTCTCAAATGCTATTACTGATGCAAAAAGAGATGGGTTTAATTCTTTAACAAAAGAAATTAAAGGTATGGAAGCTGCGTTGGAACGATTTTTCACAAAGATTTTTGATACAACGTCATCAGTTTCCGAACGCGATTTTAATGTAACATCACTTTAAAAGCTTGAAAAAATACCGGCCTTAGAGCCGGTATTTTGCTTATGCTGCGGGGTTGTTATATCGCATAAATTGATTAAAATAGTTTATTTTTGACATGAAATTTGGCATAAATGGATTCATAAATGAATTTGAAATTACATTTTTATAAGGTGTATAGTTTGTTAAATTCATTGTATTATAGTTGTTCGAAAAATTACCACTAGCAAGTGTAAGTAGTGCATTTAACCCTGAATCGGTAGTTACTCGTTGATTTGAGGCTTTGCCTGTTAGATTGTTTTGATAATCATTTTCTAAAGCGGGCTGTTCCTGTTTTTGTTTTCGCAATTCATATTCCGCTACATTGTTAAAGCTTGCTATTACATCATTTGCATCTTTTTCGGATGTTATATTACCGCTTTCTAGTTGTTCTTTTGCTGTCAGGGCTACTTCAGTTTGTAGTTCTGGATTTTTTTTGATTTCTGCGGCTAAAGCTTCAGCTTGCTCTTTTTTAGCCTTTACTAATTCATCTTCGCCAACAACTGCTTTTGTCGCTTTACCAAATAGCCAGCTGCCTAAAAGACCGCCTATTACTCCAATTGCGCCTCCTACAACGGCGCCAATAGCTGTTCCTACCGGTCCTCCAATTGCTGTTCCAATTGTTGCCCCAATTTTTGCACCTGCAATACCTGCAACTTTTGTACCTACTATAAAGCCCGCAGTTTCGGCTGCCACTTTTGCCGTGGACTTGGCAAGTTGTTTAGTACCTTTTTTGCCTCCTAACTCCTTATAAGTTTTTACGACATTTGGGGCTTCCATTGCTGCTGAAATTAAGAACATTCCACCACCGGCTTTAACACCTTTGGCGACAGTTCTTACTGCAGTATTACTGCTTAAGGTTCCTTCTAGTACTTTGGTCTGTAATGCACGTGCTCCTGTTTTTGTCTTTATCCAAGAGGCGGCTCTGCCAACTTTTGTTGTACTTTTTATTGTACCTGCTGCTTTTGCTTGTTGTACTGCTATCTTTGCTTTGGTTTCTGCAATTTTTATTTCTTTTAATTTTGCGGCTAATTCTTTACCCTTAAGCCCATTTGCTTCTGCTAGTAATCGATTTGTTTCTTTATATATTTCTGCTTTCTGAAAATTATTAGCATTTGTTATCAGTGCTCGTTTATTCGCATTACGTTTCAATGATCTTCCTGCTTTACTAATTATTTTATCACTTTCCTTTTTTTCAAAGAGTTTGCTTAGACGCTCTAAATTTCTTTTTTCAGCTTCAAGTGCATTTATGTCATAGCCTCGCAAACTTGCAGCTTTGAGTTGTCCTTGTAGATATTTATCATTAACTGTATTTATAAAATTACCTTTTAAAGCATTTCTGTTAATTTTATAAATATTTGTTTTACCTATTGTACTGTTATATTTATTTAGTAAGGCTGTTTTATAATTCCCGTAGTTATTATATGTCCAAATTGGAAAATCATACGCCAGTGCCTTGGCGCCTTTGAGTACTGTGGGTAGCGCCATGGCGCTGCCTCCGAATAGTAAATAGCTTTTTATTTCTGAAATATCGTCTGCACGATTTATTGCTGCACCCGTCGCGGCAGCGCTAAGCACATAAATATCCCTGCTTGTAATTCCATTAATACTTGTATTCATCTTATCCCCGTATATATTTCCCCGTACTATTATAAAGTTTTTATTTGATTTAAAATTGCTTTTTTTGTAAATAAATATTAAGCTCGGTTTTACCGAGCTTAATTTATACTGTTACATTTAATTTATTTTGATTTTGCAGTGCTTGATAAGGGAAATTATTTCCATTATATAAGAGTTGCTGAAGTGCCAATAGTTCCTCTGCAGTCATTGTTGGACTTAATCCCGGTATATTGTATATTGACTGATTTTTCTGTGTATTTACATTAGCTGCTAATTTTTCATTATCTTCAGTTTGTTTTTCGGAATAACTCTTACCTACTACTAATTTCCCTAACATATCTCCAACTATGAAACCTAGGATACTTCCAACAGGACCAAGTACGGCTGTGCCTATCGCACCGCAAGCTACACCTGCGGCTATTCTTACGCCGCTTTTGCCTGCCTCAATTGCCCCATTCACAAGCCCACCATCTTTTGTAGCTTTAAAGATGTTTGGTAGTTCAAATGCTATCATTAATGCAGTACCGATTAATGGAGCACGTTTGCCAAGCCCTTTTAGAGTTCCGCCAATTTTACTCCAAAAGCCTTTATCACTTTTCCATAATTTTGAAACATCAGCTTTATATCCTTTTAAGGATTCTACAAGACTTTCAAATACCTTCTTGTTACCGGTTGCCTTATCAGCCTTTTGGAATGCTGTGCCAATTTGTTTGTGAAATTGGTTAAATCGTCCTTTCCCATTTATTTTGTTAAATCTGCCATAACTTTTGAGTGAACTTGTTACTTTTGATGCAAATCTATCGTCAAAAAGTAATCTTCCGGCATAATTCAAGCCTGTTTTGGCTACACTTGTAATACTCATAACCAACCTACCTTTTCTTACTAACCTTACTTTTATAAAAAAGAATAAGCCGATTAAATTGCTTTTTTAGAAATTTAAAGGTTAATATTTCTTAATATTTTCTCAAAAATGTTTTGCAATGTGTAAATTTTCTTTGTGTTAGAATTTGATTACTGGAGGATTTATGAGAACTATAACTTTAATTAACGGTGATGGAATCGGGCCCGAAATATCTGATGCAGTTGTAAAAATAATAGATGCAAGCGGATTGAAAATTAATTGGGATATACAAACGGCAGGGGCTGATGTCATAGAAAGTGAAGGAACTCCTTTACCCGGAAGGGTTCTAGATTCTGTATTAAAGAACGGTGTTGCTTTAAAGGCTCCTGTTACAACACCTATTGGCAAAGGCTTTAGATCGGTCAATGTTCAATTAAGAAAAGAATTAGATTTGTATGCCAATTTGCGTCCATGTAAAAATCTTCCGAATGTAAAAACAAGATTTGAAAATGTGGACATCGTGGTTGTCAGAGAAAATACAGAAGATTTATACGCCGGAATTGAAAGACAAGTTGATGAAAATACCGCTGAAAGTATAAAATTAATTACAAGAGAAGCCTCTGAAAGAATTTGTAAATTTGCTTTTGATTTTGCTGTAAAAAACAATCGCAAAGAGGTTTGCGTAGTTACAAAAGCAAATATTATGAAGTTGTCAGACGGATTATTTTTAGACTCGTATAGAAAGGTTGCAGAGGATTATCCGCAGATAAATAAACGTGAAATTCTTGTTGATAATTTATGTATGCAGTTGGTACAAGATCCTACAAGATTTGATGTTTTAGTATTACCAAATTTATACGGTGATATTGTATCTGATCTAACTGCAGGATTGATTGGTGGCTTGGGAGTTGCGCAAGGAGCAAATATAGGAGAAAAATGCGCAGTATTTGAACCTGTTCATGGTTCCGCACCTGATATTAAAGGTCAAAATAAAGCTAACCCAACTGCACTTTTATTATCTGCTGTTGAAATGCTGAATTATATTGGAGAAAAACATTATGCACAAAAAATAGAAAATGCTTTGTTTAAGACATTAAGTGGAAACATCAAAACAGTTGATTTAGGTGGTAATGCTTCTACCGTTGAATTTACGGAAAGAATTATAAAAAACTTATAATAAACCCAAATCACGCAGGAATTTTTGGTTATTTGCAAGATCAGCAAGCTTTTCGTCAACAAAGGGATCGGCAACGCCTTCTTCAAAAAGTTTATTCACCATTTTGTCGTGAGAGTTATTTTCAGGGGCAGAAAGCACTAATTTAGAAAAATGGTTGATGTCTTGTTGTCTTTCGTATAGCTCAACTGCTTTTTTTGAGAGGTTATTCAGAAATTCATTTTTTGGTTTTAAAAAGTCCTTTGCAAAAGGAACGGACACAGGCATCGCGTTCGTCTTTCTATCATAATCTTTCAATTGTTGTGCAAGTTTTTTGAACATACCATATCCCTTCATTCTATATTATCCATGTTTTTCTGTAAAATGCAATCAATCTTAAGATTGAGTTTGAGATATTTTTCTCTTGATTATAACTTTTATTTAAACTAGAATAATTGCATAAATAGAAAGAGGTTTAATGATGCTTGATATCAAATTAATTAGAGAGAATCCTGAAAAAGTAAATGAACTTTTAAAACGTAGAAACCCGGATTTATCTATTGATGGTGTTATTGAGATAGATACCGAACGTAGAAAAATCCAAGCACAGGCTGATGAGTTACGTGCAAAACGTAAAATTGAGTCACAAAAAATTGGTGAACTTAAGAAAAAGGGTGAAAACACTGATGCAATTCAAGAGGATGTTCGTAAAATTGGTGATGATATCAAGGTGTTAGAAGAACAACAATCTGTTTTGGATGAGCAGCAGAAAAATCTTTTACTTCATATTCCAAATATTCCGGATGAGACGACTCCTATTGGCACATCAGAGGATGATAACGTTGAAGTTTACAAGTGGGGTGAGCCGAGAAAGTTTGGTTTTGAATTTAAAGCTCACTGGGATATTTGCGAAGAAAAAGGTTTGGTTGATTTTGAACGCGGCGTGAAGCTTTCTCAAAGTCGTTTTACTTTGTATCGCGGTTTGGGTGCAAAGTTAGAGCGTGCAATAATAAACTTCTTCTTAGATTACCATACAGAAAATCAAGGATATGAAGAAATCCTACCTCCATTTATGGCAAACGCTGCAACTATGACAGGAACGGGTCAATTGCCGAAATTTGCTGAAGATATGTACAAGTGTGTTGATGAAGATTTGTACTTAATCCCGACTGCAGAGGTTCCGGTTACAAATATTTATGCTGGTGAAATCTTATCGGAAGATCAATTGCCAATGTATATGACGGCATATACCCCATGTTTTAGACGAGAAGCAGGTTCTGCCGGTAAAGATACAAGAGGTTTAATCCGTGTACACCAATTTAATAAGGTAGAGCTTGTAAAACTTACAACACCTCAAACAAGTAAGGAAGAACATGAAAAATTGACTGAAGATGCTGAAAAAATGCTTCAATTGTTGGAACTTCCATATAGAAGAGAAGCATTGTGCACGGCCGATATTGGATTCAGTGCTAATAAATGTTGGGACTTGGAAGTTTGGATGCCGTCTTACGGAACTTATAAGGAAATTTCAAGCTGTTCTAATTACGGCGATTACCAGGCAAGACGTGCTAATATTAGATACCGAGATAAAGAAACAGGAAAAACTCAATTTGTTCATACAATTAACGGGTCTGGGTTGGCTGTTGGTAGAACATTTGCTGCTATTGTGGAAAATTATCAGCAAGCAGACGGCTCTATTGTCATTCCGGAAGTTTTGCGTAAATACACAGGATTTGATATAATTAAGTAGCATGATTCTTAGGAGGAAGTTATTATGGTTAGTCGCTGAGGGAACGGGGGGGGGCATCTTCTCTAAGTAGATTTAGTAATGGTTTTACCTTGGCTGAGGTGTTGATTACGCTTGCTATCATAGGTGTTATATCAGCTGTGTTTTTACCAACTTTGTTTCATACATATAGGAAATTAAAAATTGAAACGGAGTTGAAGTATTCTTATAGTATTTTACAAAATATTTTAAAGCTAGCGGTTGTTGATTACGGCGAACCGCAAACTTGGGGATTAGTTAATGACTCAGATGATTTATTTGATAAATTTTTAATTACTTATTTGAAAAATCCAAGAATTTGTGAAAACTCAGAAGTTGTTGAAGATAATAATTCAGGAAAAGGTATTTGTCAAACAAGTGTATATAGTCAAGATAAAACATCAATAGTCTCGGGTGGTACTAAAAAATATATTTTAAGTAATGGTATCGGTATTATTTATCTTTCAGGTAATACAGCTTTATTATCACCTAGGCGCGGCAGATTTGTGATAGATTTGTCCCACGGAAGTAAAATGATAATGGGTGAAAATGCTTTCAGCTTGAATTTAATAGTTTTGGATAATGTCTCAAGTATTACTTCCACAAAAGATTATAGTGCAGCGACCGTAAATTTTTGTGGTAATCAGATTTCGAGAGAGCATAAACTTTCTTACTGTAATGATTCTATTTCTGATACTCATGGTTACACAAAAGGTATATTTTGTACTGCTTTAATTGAATGTAATAATTGGAAAATTCCCAAAGATTATCCAATAAAATTCGATTAAAATTTTATATATCTCAATTTACTTTATTTTACCCTTGTAATTACCTTTTTCAAGCTTTTGGATTTCTTTGTTAGGATTTGTAAGACTTTCTATTCCATCTAGTATACCTTGTACTATGCTTGTGAATTTTGGATTAGAGGAATATTTCCTAAGTTCAATTTCAAGTCTTTCTTTTGGGAATGTTTTCCCCATTTTGAAGCCTTTTTGGTAATCTTCGGTATTATTTGTTATTTTAATTTTTATTCTTTGACCACCTGTGAAATTAACAGGTTTTATTTGGCTAATATACATAAACATGCCTTCTAATTAAAAAAATTGTATTGTACGTATAAATAAAATATGAGGATATGATTTTTTGCTATTGATTTTAAAATTTATCACAATGTACGCATAATGTGTTATAATATATCAGGAATGCTTTAAGAGGGTAGTTATGTACGAGTTTCCATTTGAATTGGATGATTTTCAGAATGAGGCCTGTAATTTTATAAATGAAGGCAAAAGTGTTGTGGTTTGCGCGCCAACAGGTGCTGGTAAAACGGTTATCGCACAACATGCAATTCATCGAGCATTAGAAGAAGGTAAAAGAATTTTCTATACAACTCCTTTGAAGGCTTTGTCCAATCAAAAATATTATGATTTTGGTGAAAAGTATGGCCAAGATAAGGTCGGTTTATTAACCGGTGATACTTCAATTAACCGTAACGGTCAAATTGTTGTTATGACAACTGAAGTTTTTCGTAATATGCTGTATGGTACAAATTTTGGTGCTGTTGCTGATAATTTGAAGGATGTTAAATACGTTGTTTTGGATGAAGTTCATTATATGAATGACGAACAGCGAGGTACAGTTTGGGAAGAAAGTATCATATATTGTCCGACAAATGTTCAAATTATTGCACTTTCTGCAACAGTTGCTAATGCTGATGAATTAACAAATTGGATTAATACGGTGCATTCAAAAACAGAGCTTGTAAATACTGATTTTAGGCCTGTTCCATTAAGGTTCTATTATTTTGACAGCTCTCAGCCGAATAAACTTCTGCCTCTGCTTACACCAAGCGGCCAATTAAATAAAAAAATCAACCCTGAAAAGCATCAGTGGGGTAAGCATGGTAAAAATAAGCAAAAATCTCCGGTGAAGGACGTTATCAGGAATTTGGCGAATCAGGATATGCTGCCTGCAATTTATTTTACTTTTTCTCGAAAAAAGTGCGATGAACAAATGGAAAAATGCGCCTCTATCGGTTTGGTTACAGCAGGTGAACAAGCACAAATCAGACAATTTGTTGATGAATATATTGCAGAAAATCCTCATCTTTATGGAAATAAGCATATTGAATATTTATTACAAGGCGTTGCATCTCACCATGCAGGGCTTTTGCCTGCGTGGAAGAATTTAGTTGAAAAATTATTTCAACAGGGCCTTATCAAGGTGGTTTTTGCAACTGAGACTCTTGCTGCCGGAATAAACATGCCTGCCAGATCAACTGTCATAAGCTCTATAAGCAAAAGAACCGATACCGGGCATAGAATGCTTACGGCAAGTGAATTTTTGCAAATGTCTGGTCGTGCAGGACGCCGCGGTATGGATGAGATTGGTTATGTGACTATTGTCGGGACTCCTTTTCAATCGCCTGAGGAGGTAGCAGAACTTGTTTTGAGTGATGCAAATCCTTTGGAAAGCAGATTTTCTCCAAGTTATTCCATGGTTTTGAATTTGCTTCAAAGATTTAGTTTGGATGAATCGAAGGAGCTTATTTTAAAGAGTTTTGGTTATTATTCCGCCGGTTCAAGAATGCAGCCATTGTTAAAACAGTTTGAAATTAATGAAAAGGAACGCGCTGAAAGATTATTTGTTTGTCCATATAAGCTTTCTGATGATGATTTCATAAAATACGATAAACTTCGTCACTTGTATGTCCAAAATAGGACTACCTATAAAAAAATCTGTAAGCAAGAGCAGGCTAAAAAACGTCAATTGTCGCAAGAAGTTTTGGATTTTAAAAAGAGTAACAAGGCTTTATTAGACAAATTGCATGAATATCCTTGTGATAATTGTAACCGTTACAGAAAACATGCTAAAAATATTGAGGTTCTTGGGCGTATTGATGTTCGGCAAGCAAGACTCGAAAAAGAAATGGAACGCCAGAAAGATATTTATTGGAATAAATTTTTGGCGCACAGAAGTGTGTTAATTGATTTTGGGTACATAAAAAATGATTTCCCGACGCCATACGGTGTTACAACATCTCAAATCCGTTCTGAAAATGAGTTATTTATAGCAGAGATTATCTTTTCTAACGTTTTAGAGGGCTTGACTCCATCACAATTGGCTGCAGTTATTTGTGCAGTGACAACGGAAGATTTGAGAATAGATATACCATATTTGCCTATTTCTCCTACTGTCAGAAAGCCCCTGAATTTAATCAGAAATGTTCGACGTAAAATTGAAAAAGTTCAAAACAGATATCAGGTTGAGGCACCTTTATATATTAACCCTTATTTTAGCTCTTTAATTGAGTTATGGGTTGAAGGTGCCGAATGGGAAACAATAACTGAGCAGATTGATATGGGTGAAGGTGATATTGTTAGAGCCTTCAAGAGGACTGTCGATGTTTTGCGACAGTTTACAACTATTGATAACGTTCCTGAAGAACTTGTATTTACGGCTCGTGAAGCTATTGAAAAAATTATGCGTGAGCCGGTTGATGTTGATTAAAATGTATGATATGATAACTTCAGGGTTATCTTTTTATATGAGAATAGGAGGAACACTTCATGTTTTATGAGAAAAGCGACGGGGGGGGGCATCTTCTCTAAGTAGATTTAGTAATGGTTTTACCTTGGCTGAGGTGTTGATTACATTGGGTATAATTGGTATAGTTGCTGCTATGACAATACCAACTTTGATAAGTAATTATAAAAAATTAGAAATTGAAACAAGGTTGAAAAGGTTTTATTCTTATATGAATCAGGCAATACAGCTTGCAGAAATTGACTATGGAGATAAAAGTACATGGGATATTGGTCAAACTCATAATAATTTGGCTGATTGCAAAACAAATGCTTATAGTGAAGCTTGTTTAACAACCTTTTTTAATAAATATTTCAAAAATTATTTAAAATATAACAAACTCCTATACGATAATGAGGAATCTATGCTTCTTGTATATATGAGTGATGGTTCTGTTGTTGCTGTTGGTTATGCAGGTTCAGACTATAATTATTGCATTAATTATGAAGCATATAAGTCTAATGTGCATGGACGTGGGTGTTTTCTTTTCGGTTTTTATCCGAGAGGTGCGTATGGATTGCGTAATGATCTTTTTAAAGATAAAGGGATTGAACCATATGTTCCATACAACTGGGATGGAACATTTGAGAATTTGTATAATGTTGGAGCGTGGGCTAAAATTATACAGCTTAATAATTGGAAGATTCCTGATAATTACCCTAAACTATAAAATTATTAAGTGTATTTTTTCCATTATTTATTTTTGTAAAAAATAGGCTTAATCCCTGTTAAAACTGTTATATAAGCGGGTTTTCAGGGAATAATAATATTACCAGAGAGTGTTATTCCCCACCCCACTCTATAAACAAAAAGGTATCCGGTTACTTTAATTTATGAGGTAAGGCTATGGATACTATGTTGTTATGCAATGACAGGCGTTTAATCAATGTTTTAGGGGTAACTGTTAGCTTTTTGATTGTTGGGGCTTTTGTAACTACTCAATCGCTTTTTTTACCTATATTAGCGAGTGATTTGTTGGTTAAAGTTTCAACGCCTACGCTTGATACAGGTCAGGCGGCAATTCAAATTATGAATGAAACTTCTAAGGAGAAGCGTTTGCAAGAGTTTAACAATAAAATAAAACAAAAATATCCTGG
>CALVAZ010000096.1 GCA_944325675.1 Candidatus Gastranaerophilales bacterium | reverse complement strand
AAAACAAAGCCAATGCTTTTGGACTAAAGAACTTTTTAATCATAATATCCTCCACTAAAAGTTACGATTTACAGCATTAATTATATGCTAAATATAGATTTTGACAACTTTGTAACAATTAATTTATTTTTTATTTTTCATGTAAATATTTCAAACTACAACCTGCTCCGGGCGCTTGATATAAATAGTTTATATTCCCATCCGAATTAGCAGGGGCGCCTATATCAGGAGAACAACCTTGATAATTGAACATGGTCACACGAGTACCTTCAGCGCCGTACGGCTTAAAATCCAAGTCATCTACATTATATGTATTGCTTGAATTAGACACGCTTATGGCATAAACATCTTTCCCTAAAATATTGGGACCCACACTATAATTATTCACATCAACTAATATAGTCATACCACTGTGCCCACTTCCAAAATAGATTGCTGCACCATTTCTCAATAATGCAGCTTTTTTGCAAAAATCATAAGCATTTAAATTACCTCCTGCCAAGGTTTTATATCTCGAATAAATATTTGTAATTCCCACCCAATATGTACTATTTGATGCTGCCTGACAAAGCTTAGCATCATAGACAACACTATAACCGCAAGTATCGATAACATACAAATGACTCAAAAAAGCATTTATAAAATCATTTGATGGAAAAGTATTGTCAGCACCACCTCTAACAATCATTCTTGGATTCTCGGCAGTTGTCATATTGAATGCCGAATTCAATATTGAATAGCACTCTTTCCACTTTGCATGGAATTGATGTTCTTGTATATTACTAACCAAAGTCGGAATTGTCATAGCAGCAACTATGCCAATTATGGCTAAGGTTATCAAAACCTCTGCCAATGTAAATGCCGCAAGTTTTTTGGATTTTTTAGATGATTTAAATTCAGATCCTGAAACAAGTTCAGGATGACAAGTGGGCTCTTTAAAGCCACATAACATTTTTTTGTCATTTCGAACTTGGTGCGGAATCTTTGTATTTTGGGGTACGGGAGCTTGTTCAGGATAACAAATCTCACAACATGTCATTCCGAACTCGTTTCGGAATCTTATATTCTTTAGATGCTGAATCAAATTCAGCATGACAAAGGTTTTTTCCTGATTCAACAATGATTCTGTCACTTTGAATTTATTTCGGTATTTTTTCACTAGCAATCCACTATATTTATTCATCATAACCTTTAAAATTTAACTATTTTTCATTCAGATATTTATAACTGCAACCAACACCAGGAGCACCATATAAAGCATTGATATTACCGTTTGCATCAGAGGAAGCCCCAATATCCGGAGAACAGCCCTGATAACCACTCTTTTCAGTTTGAGTACCCTCTGCACCGAATGGCCTAAAAGAAGTTTCTTCTATGTATTTAGTCTGACTTGTACCTATATTTATAGCGTAAACATCCCTGCCTACAACATTTGGGCCTTGATTATACCCATTAACATCAACTACAATTGTAGGACCACTCCACAAACCACCAAAGTATATTACAGCACCATTTCTTAACAATGCAGCTTTATAACAAAAATCATAAGCATTTAAATTACCGCCTGCCAATGTTTTATAATAAGACCAAATATTATATATCCCTACCCAAGGTGGGTTTTTGTACGAAGCATCACATCTTTTGGGATCATAGACAGTACTCACACCACAGGTATCTTCAACGTACAAATGCTTAAAAAATGCATCTATGAATTCATTTGAAGGAAAAGAATTACTCGAACCGTTTAATATACTGAGCCTTGGATTTTCAGCAGCTGCCAATTTGAATGCATTATTTAAGATAGCATAGCATTCCTTCCATTTTGCATGAAATTGACGCTCTTGTATATTACTAACCAATGTCGGAATTGTCATCGCTGCAACAACACCTATAATCGCTAATGTTATCAACACTTCTGCCAATGTAAATGCCGCAAGTTTTTTGAATTTTTTATATGATTTAAATTCAGATCCTGAAACAAGTTCAGGATGACAAGACTCGTCAGTAGGATACAGTGAATCTGTCATTCCGAACTCGTTTCGTAATCTTTTATTTTTTAGATGCTTAATCGAGTTCTGCATGACAACAGGAGGCTTGAAAAAATACAAAAATTTTGTCATTCCGAATTTATTTCGGAATCTTTGCATACTTAGATCCTGAATCAAGTTCAGGATGACAGAAAAATGTTTTCTGTAACTATAATTCTTCATACTTGAATTATAGTTTAACACCTCAATACTGTCAAACCCCCTGTTATTCTTAGCTAGGAGAGTTGCCCCCCTCCGGTTCAGCACTTTAAAAAATTTCATATACATTCTCCTATTAATGAGACGATTATAACAAAATTTGTTAAAATTGACAACAGCATAATTTTTTTGATACACTTCGAAAAAAGGAGAAAAAATGGTCAGAATTTTAGTAATATTAGCACTATGCTACGGAGCTTGGTGGTGTTGGAACAACGTAGATTTCAACGCTATGATTAACAATGCAGCAAACACTGTTCAAAGCGAAAAAACAATCAAAGCCGTAACTCAAGGCAGACAAAACAGAGCAAACGACATAGATAACGCCTTAGGCAACTAAAACCAAAATTTTATCAATACAAATACACATCCTCAAGGAGCTTAATTTCGAACTCACTTCCTGCAGGGATTGAAATTCTGCCGCCTTTTGAGAAAAGTCCGAATAAAGGTGAGCCCACGAAATTGACCGCATAAACGGCGACTCCT
>CALVAZ010000095.1 GCA_944325675.1 Candidatus Gastranaerophilales bacterium | reverse complement strand
TCAAGGTGTTCTGCATGCATTAATAAACCTGCAAATTCATATTTGTAAGATTCCAGACCGAAAAGCACACCCAAGCTTACATCATCAATCCCGCCTTCCATGGCTCTGTCCATAGCTTCTGTATGCCATTTATAGTTATGTTTAGGCCCTGTCGGATGAAGTGCTTCGTAAGATTCTTTGTTATAAGTTTCTTGGAATAAAATATAAGTTCCGATACCAACGTCGTGAAGTTTTTTGTAATTTTCGACGGTAGTCGCCGCAATGTTTACATTAACACGTCTTATGGAACCGTTTTTATGCTTCACGCTATAAATAGTTTTGATAGACTCCAAAACATATTCAATCGGGTTATTAACAGGGTCTTCGCCTGTTTCAATAGCAATACGTTTGTGTCCCATATCTTGAAGTGCCATAACCTCATTTCTTATTTCTTCCTGTGTAAGCTTCTTACGAGGGATGTGTTTATTTTTAAAGTGATACGGGCAGTAAACACAGCCGTTTACACAATAATTTGACAAATACAAGGGCGCAAACAAAACTATTCTGTTACCGTAGAAATCTTTTTTAATTTGTTCCGCAAGTTTATAAATTTCCTGATTTTTATCTTCCAAATCACAAGCAAGAAGGACGGAGGCTTCACGGTGCGTAAGACCTTTTTTTTGTCTTGCTTTTTCTAAAATACTATCTATAAGTTCTGCATTATGTTTATTTTTTTCTGCAAAGTCAAGAGTTTCTAAGATTTCATCATGTGAAATAAACTCTTCGGCTTGCATTGACTTCGGGTTATACATATTTCCTTCTCCTCTTATGCGTCATGATACACCCGAGAAAAATATTTTACAAGTTACAGGACAATTCCGCCGCCAATCAGGTGTCCGTCAAATAAATCATACATAACACCCGCCTGACCAGATGTAACAGAGCTTACAGGCTCATAAAATTCCATCTCAACCAAATCGTCAACGACCTTGCACTTGGCTTTTTTAGCCTGCATGTTATACCTAATTTTTACCATAGCATCAAACTCAGTTAACAAAACAGGATATGAAAAATTCACATCACATATTGCAAGTTTTGACTTATAATTATCTTCTTTTTTGCCCAAATAAACAATATTTTTATCGGAATCAATATCAATAACATACAAAGGATATGGTGCCGAAATCCCGACACCTTTGCGCTGGCCTATTGTGTACAGATAACTTCCCTCATGCTCCCCGAGCTTTCTGCCTGTGGGGACTTCAATAAAATCGCCTTTTTTCACACCGAATTTCTCAGTTAAATACTTTTTTGTAGTAAGCGGTTTTGTAATAAAACAAATATCCTGACTTTCTTTTGAATCTTTCGGCGGCAAATCAAAATCACAAGCCATTTGTCTTACGGCAGATTTTTCGTATTCAAATAAAGGAAAAATAGTTTTAGAAAGCTGTTTTTGCCCGAGTTGATACAAAAAATAAAGCTGATCTTTGTGTTCATCTTTTGCAGGGAACAATTTGTAAACACCGTCAATATACCTGATATCGGCATAGTGACCTGTTGCAAAAATATCCGCACCAAGAACATCCGTCGCATAATCGAAAAGCTTACCCCATTTTATGAATTTATTACACATAATACAAGGATTTGGAGTTTTCCCTTCAGCGTAAGATTTTTCAAAATAATCGACGATTTGCTTTTGAAATTCATCCGTAACATCCAAAATATGATGCTCAATCCCCAATTTTTCCGCAACGACTTTTGCATTTTGACAAATAATATCAGCGGCAGGCGAATTTATCATTTTCCCTGTCAAACCGACAACTTCATATCCCTTTTCAATTAAAAGTTTTGCAACAACAGAGCTGTCAACCCCGCCGCTTAATGCTACTACTGCTTTTTTCTTAAATTCAACCATATGCTAAAAATAACACAAAAATAATTTTCTTGTGCTAAAATTAACTGTAATAAAGGAGTAAAAAATGGAACTGAAATCAATAATTCTTGCAGCAGGTAAAGGAACGAGAATGAAATCCGAAACACCAAAAGTCTTGCACAAAATTATGGACAAAACCTTGTTGGGATACGTTTTGGATAACGTTAAAAATCTCGTAACCGAATCATTTGTAATAGTAGGACACCACGCAGAAGAAGTTGAAAAATTTGTCAACGAGAATTATACGTCTGCAAAAACCGTTCTTCAAAGCCCGCAATTGGGAACAGGGCACGCTGTATCAATGGTTTGCCCGCACTTAGAAAACTACACGGGACAAGTAATAATTTTGTGCGGCGATACTCCTTTAATAAAAGAAGAAACTTTGAAAAAATTTGTCGAATATCATAATTCTCTAAATTCAGACATAACAGTTATGAGTACGATATTTGATAATCCGACAAACTACGGCAGAATTATAAGAGAAAAAGACAACAGCCTCAAATGTATTGTCGAAGAAAAAGATGCAACGGCTGAGCAAAAGGCTGTAAAAGAGGTTAACGCAGGAATTTATTGCCTAAACTGGGATAAGATAAAACTGGCCTTTTCTCAGCTAAAAAGCAACAACGCGCAAGGCGAATACTATTTAACAGATATTATAGAATGGGGCAAAACCCAAAAGTTAAACGTAAATGCCTATATTTTGGAAGATAATACAGAAATTTACGGAATAAATTCGCGTGTTAATCTGGCACAAGCAACCAAAATGATGAACGAACGAAAACTTAAAGAACTTATGGAAAACGGCGTAACAATAGTAGATCCATCTTGCACTTGGATATCTGATGACACCGAAATAGGTCAAGATACAATAATTTACCCGTCAACCTATCTTGAAGGTAAAAATAAAATCGGCAAAGACTGTAAAATCGGCCCGTTTGCTCATTTTAGAGGCGGAGTTGAAGTGGCTGATAATGTAAAAATCGGAAACTTTGTTGAAGTTAAAAAATCAAAAATCGATTCAAATACAAATGCAGGACACCTCTCATATATAGGTGACAGTGAACTTGGCTCACACGTCAATATAGGCGCGGGAACTATCACCGCAAACTTTAACCCGCTTACAAATATAAAAAGCAAAACCGTTCTGAAAGATAAAGTAAAAATCGGTTCAAACAGCGTACTTGTAGCACCCGTAACCGTAGAAGAAGGTGCCAACATTGCAGCTGGAACCGTTATTACAAAAGATATAAAACCATGGTCGCTTGCAATAACAAGAGCACCTTTAAAGGTAATTGAAGGCTGGGTTAAAAGGTTTATTAAATAATAAAAAAGCTCCCGAAAAGGAGCTTTTTTACTCACGAATTATTTTTCCAACTTTTCAAGTCGTTTATTCATAGCATTAATTTGTTCTCTTAGAAGTTTATTTTCCTTCTCAAGTCGTTGAACTCGGTTGTCTAATCCCGTAATTTTTTCAAGAACAATTTTAATTTCGTTTATAATTCCATGAACTAATGTATCCAGCTGTTTTATACTATTCAACATCGCATAGAACATTT
>CALVAZ010000094.1 GCA_944325675.1 Candidatus Gastranaerophilales bacterium | reverse complement strand
AAGGTACTAAAACAAAAAATAAACTAAAATATCCATCTAGGATTCCGGCTTCCTGAGGAGACCTTCCTAGTTCAACAAGTATATTTTCTCCTTTATTAAAATCATAAGTGTCTAGCAAAACCATAATCAGATTTTTTTGATTTTCATTTTGGTCATAATATGCAAATAAAATATCTGCATTATTTATTGCTAACTGTAAATTTTTTGTTGATGCTAATCTGATACTTACTTTATCTTTGGATACCAGCATTCCATCTTCTAATGCTTTTTTATATTGCTTGGCAAAACATTTTATTTCCTTACTTTGGGATATTTTTTTTGATATTTATTGTCAAAAGTAAATATTATGCCGGGTGTACTCTCGGGATTCATGTTCTGTTTTATTAGTTTTTCTTTTACTATACTTGCAAGATGACCAGTTTTCTGATAGTTGTCAATAATTATAATCTCTCTCATTTTTTGGGTATTGGATTTAAAATCAATAGAAGCTTGTAATAGCTATTTGGTTTTTGTAGTTGCGGCTCTTTATATTTCTTTATGTATGAATATTTTTCTTCTGGCTTTACAATATTATTTGAGTTGTTCTTGTATTTGTGAATATTATATTTATTATCTTTTATAATGGGATATTGTTTTTCCTCTGCAGAAGTATTCTGCAATCTTTGCCCACCGGAACAACTCTTAACATACTTGCGCAATTAAAATTGCTTGTATGTTAGAGTTTTGCATCCATCATTCTAAAGCTCGCTTGTGCTCGCTAAGAATGAGTGTATGTCATTTTTGTATCATTAAAATTTCCAAAACCTTGCGTTAATTTTTCCGAAAGTTTGAATGGTGATTGTGCTTTGATTGACCTTTGCTCCTGTTGAGTTTTGCTTGGCAAAACTCTTACGTCGCCTATCAACAGTTACGACCAAAACTCATCGTTTTGGTCTTCACTCTGGCTTACGCTTTTTGCTCCTGTCAAATTCGCCTTCGGCAAGAATTTGAAACGTCGCCATCGATTGGTTTCAATAAAGCCAAGCTCATCGCTTGTCTTTATTTTCACACACGGCTTACGCTTTCTTAATTCATTGCACAACTGGACTATACCAAAATAATCAAAGTATCGCTACACCTTAAAAACGGTCTAAACGCTAGCTTTTTAAGAAAAAAACAAACTATCCGTACAGTCCGAAAAAAGTCCATTTCGGCAGTTTGATTTTTGCGGGTTATCGTAATTTTCCGACCTGAAAACGCCCTCACAGAGCGACCTAAGCCAAAATAATCAAAGTATCCGTACAAATCAAACCGGCCGTTAAATTACAAATTGTGAACATCTTCTAGCAAATGATTTATATAAGTGTATTTACAATCGTCTTTTTTACATGTCCTCCATAATTTATGTATTGATGATAAATTTAAGACATGTTTAAATTTTTCTTCATCAAACTCGTCAAACATTATAGCTTGTAATGCACCATATTTTTCACACGGAATATAAGGAATGTTTATAAATTCCTTTCTAATATTATCGGAATAAAATATTAACATGGTTAGAAAATAATGCCAAAAAAGGTAATGCACGGGTTTTTCTTCATTTTTCCAATATACAAATAATAAATTTAACATACTCTTTAAAATTATATTATTTGGATTGGATGCAT
The DNA here is from genome assembly GCA_944325675.1 of Candidatus Gastranaerophilales bacterium. Lineage (GTDB taxonomy): Bacteria > Cyanobacteriota > Vampirovibrionia > Gastranaerophilales > Gastranaerophilaceae > SIG32. Next base: position 1,166 of record CALVAZ010000094.1, on the reverse strand, counting down.
GCATAAAAGATTGAACACAAGCTATGGGAACAGGTTCATGATTACCAACATTAGAAAGAATCATGAATTCTTCCAAATTAATGTTTTCGTCAATCATGTTACCAATATCTTCTTTAAACACAAAAAAATCAGAATTTTCAATCGTATAAGAAATTTTATCTGACATATAAACTGTTGCATCTACCCAAGTTCCGCCATACTTATACAGCAAGTAGGTTCTAATGATATCACTATAATGTTGAACTGAAATTTTACCCTCGGCGTACTTTTTACTGATAAAATCAGGTAAATGAACATATTCGCCTAAATTATTATCCGTTAACAGGATAACTTGACGATGCGGATTATTTTTTTTAACACTTGCGCAACAAACTTTTACAATATCGGGCATTTCACTTTCCCCATTTGCCCAAAATTGCCAAATAACATTTTGGAACTTGTTTGAAATTTCGATATCTACTTCTTTATCAAAGCAAGCCGCGTATTTTGTTAAATACCTGACAGTTGTATAACCGCCTCTTAAAACTTCAGGAATCTCTTGTTTGGTATTTTTTTTCTATATTTTTTTTCAAAAGTTTTATACTTGCAAACTTTATTTTCAGACCAAATATTGTAATTACTTTATGTGTCATCTCATTTTTTATAGAAAATATGCTTTGCAATAACTTTTTCATGGCAACCATTCTTTAATTACAGTTTCGTACCGCAACAATTAAATCAACAAATAGAACTACTTCTATTTGCCAGATACTCCAAAAATTTGTTTGAATCTGTTTCAACACACAAATCGTCTCTTATCTCGGAAATACTTTTGTAGGATAATTGCATATACTCATCCATTATTTGATTATAGTTATCTGACAAAACATTAGAATTTGGATTTAAATCCGTAACACAACACAACCCTGTATATCCTTCGCTCATATTTACAATTTTTAGGTCAGGACGATACTTATTAAGGATTAACACAATTTTAAAAACATCTCCTGTCCAAAAACCCTGCTTTCTTTCTCTTAGTGAAGAAATTTCATCTACAGGAGTAGTATCATGTAGACATATAACAGTGTTTTTATGAGAATTTTTCTCTAAATTAATAAAATCGCGCAAATAATACTCAAACAAATGCATTCCGTCAATGAATGCAAAATCTATAGGCATACTAAATT
>CALVAZ010000093.1 GCA_944325675.1 Candidatus Gastranaerophilales bacterium | reverse complement strand
TCTGCTCTCTCGTTTTTAATACCTTAAATATATAAAAACTTGAGATTTCCTCCAATTTCGCATGTTGCATCTTTTGTTACAAAAGTTAACATGTTAAAACCCATGCAGCACATGGATTTTCACTATTTCGACCCCAATACTTATTATTCCCAATTTTTTGTAGGTTTCTGCGTAAATGTTAATTTTTTTCACATTTAACAAATAGCCTTTTTGTAGCTGTACAAGAGTTCTTTAGCAATTTGCAATACTTTTTTAAGAATAATTAAGCCTTATATTGTAAATTTTTGAACAAAAAATTTTTAAATCTAAAAACGTCACCAATTGCCTGTTTATAGATTTGTTAAAAAATATTATGTAAAGACTTTGGCATGGAAGAGGTTAAACCTATTTATTTTTTTAAAATTTATCCTATGATAAGAATACAAATCTTGGGAATGGGGATTTGGGAAGTTTACAGGAACAAAAGGGGTTTTGGTTTCTATTTACTCCGCAATTAATCCATCCAAAGAACGATTAAATCCATTATAGAATCGTTTAAAATATGGATAGAGTTTTATAGTTTTTAAATCTTGGAGGTTAATGTGTTAGAGCACGGGTACATACAAATTTATACGGGAGATGGCAAGGGAAAGACTACAGCGTCATTGGGATTAGCTTTGAGAGCTCTGGGACACGGCTGGAAAGTTTTGATAATCCAATTTACTAAAGGCGATAGCGCAACTTCTTATGGCGAAATTGTTTCATCATCAAAATTTTTGCCGAACCTTGATGTGGTTCAATTTGGTATGGATAGAGTTTGCTATTCACATAATGTTTGCATGGATGATTATAAGGAAGCAAAAAAAGGCTGGGAATTTGCAAAGAAAGCTATTCAATCAGGCGAATATCAGTTGATAATCCTTGATGAAATTAACATTTGTACCGCAATGAATATGATTAAAGTATCCGAGGTTAAGGAAGCTCTTCTTCACAAACCTGAAAATCTTGAAATAGTTTTAACAGGGCGTTATGCACACCCTGAATTAAAAGCGATGGCTCATCTTGTTACAGAAATGAAACCTATCAAGCATTACTTTGATATGGGAGTTATGGCAAGACAGGGTATCGAATATTAGATCTAATGTAAATCCTTTTTGTTTCAGAAATGAAATACCGGACATTCTTAACGGAAGGTCCGTTCTTTTTATGTTTAACAAAAGTATAAAAATATTTGCACTATTGCATGTTTGTACTATGATAGTGTTGGTTATACTAGTCCGATAGGTTCGCCCTAGTCCGTAAAGCCACTAAAAATCAAGGCTTTTTGAGTACGGATGGGACAGTTTAGCCCGTAGTACAATACATTAAACATAAGGAGAAAACCGATGCCAACAGCATCTATGATTGAACTTTTAGAAGCAGGTGTACATTTCGGACACCAAACACAAAGATGGAACCCTAAAATGAAACCGTATATTTACGGTGCAAGAAACGGTATTTATGTACTTGATTTGCGTAAAACTACTGATTTATTGGATGAAGCATACGCAGTAGTAAGAGAATTCGCAGCTCGTAATAAAAACGTACTGTTTGTAGATACAAAAAAACAAGCAGCTGAAGTTGTTGCAGAAGAAGCAACCAGAGCAGGTGCTTACTATATCAACAGAAGATGGCTAGGCGGTATGTTAACTAACTTTGATACTATCCGTTCAAGAGTTAACAAACTCAGAGAAATTGAAGATTTTATCTCTTCAGGCCACGCTGAAAAGCTTCCTAAAAAAGAAATTGCTCAATTGAACCGTCAATTAGGTAAATTAAGCAAAACTTTAGGCGGTATTAAGGATATGAGAGGATTACCTGACTTAATCTTCATCGTTGATCAGAAAAAAGAAGATATTGCGATTAAAGAAGCTAACAAATTAGGTATTCCGGTAATTTGCTTGGCTGATACAAACGCTGATCCGGACGGAATTGATTATATAATTCCTGGCAACGACGATGCTATCAGATCAATCAAGTTAATCACTTCTAAATTAGCAGATGCAGTCTTAGAAGGTAAACAATTGAGAGAAAATAACGCTAACCAAAAAGCTAAAATTGAAGAAATTAAAGCTGAAGACGCCGGCGTTACAGAAGAAGCAGCAACTGAAACAGCTGCTGAATAATTGGTAAATGGATTATGAAGCGTAAGGAATTTATTTCTTTACCTTCATTTATCCAGATTACACTTTATTAAAAAGGAGAGAATTAAATGAATATCACAGCTCAAATGGTAAAAGAACTTCGTGACAAAACAGGCGCAGGTATGATGGATGCCAAAAAAGCACTTGTTGAAGTTGACGGAGATATGGAAAAAGCTATGGAAGTTCTTCGCCAAAAAGGTATTGCTTCTGCCGACAAAAAAATGGGCAGAATTGCAGCTGAAGGCTTAGTAGCGTCATATGTAGATGACAAAGTCGGTGCAATGGTTGAAGTTAACTGCGAAACAGATTTCGTTGCCAAAAACGAAGAATTCAAAGAACTTTCAAATTGCTTGGCAAAAGCAGTTGCCGAATCAAATCCGGCAGATGTTGATACTTTCGTAAATTCAACATGCCCTAAATGCGGCAAAACAATTGCTGATGTAATTAAGGAAAAAATCGCTTCAATAGGTGAAAAAATAACTTTCAGAAGATTTGTTCGCTATGAAGGAAATGTTGCTACATACATTCACAATGGCAAAATCGGTGTTCTTTTAAACACAGATTCTAATGATGCTGAGTTAATGAATGATATTTGCTTACATATCGCTTCAAACGCTCCTGAATTTGTTTCAAGAGAAGAAATTCCTCAATCTGTTATAGATGAAGAAACAAGAATTGAAATGGGTAAAGAAGATCTTCAAAAGAAACCTGAAGCTATCAGAGCTAAAATTGTTGAAGGCCGTGTAAACAAACTTATGGCATCAAGAGTTCTTCTTGAACAGCCGTTTGTTAAAAACCCTGATATCACAATTCAACAATTGATTGAAGGCAAAATGACAATCAAAGCGTTTACAAGATACACTCTTGGTGAAGGCCTTGAAAAACGTCAAGATAACTTTGCTGAAGAAGTTATGAACCAAATGAAAGGCTAATAAAGCTAAAATTATAATAAAGAAGCGGCAGCCGTTGGCTGCCGCTTCTTTGTACATAATATTTATTATAGGAATTACTATATTTAATTTAGAAGCCTTCGGCGAGTGCTGCGCGCACGGCGGTAACTTTTGGTGTCAAAAGTTGCGCAAAAACCACCGCACGATGCGTTTGGCTAATCCGCGCCGTTGTCCTTAGGCGCGGTGAACGATTGCAAATTTTACCCCCTCACCCTAACCCTCTCCCACAAGGGGAGAGGGAATATGGTGGAAAATTTGCAACAGCACGTATGTGCGCCCTGAAAGGGCTTGAGCAATCCGAAGGATTGCAAGTTAGAGGCGTGTTTTTCTTTTTCGGTTCACTTTTTCTTTTTGCATCGCAACAAAAAGAAAAAGTGAACAACAATCCCTTATAATAAATATTATGTAAAATATCTATTCTTCAATAGTATATTCATAATTGGGTTCTTTTTTCTTAGCTTCTTCGTCTTTTGATTTAAAACTCATGACAAAAACTTGATCCTTTTTGATTTCCATTTCCTTACCCTTATTAGCGTAGGATAAAGGAGTACTTTCATATAGAGAAACAGCGGCAGATTTTGCTCTGTTGCCTTGTTGATTTTTCACAGCACCCTCAACTATGGCAACACCGGGGCCAAAAAAGCCATCTACAAGCTTGTTACCCACCATTACAGCACCTTGTTTAGCCAAAGAGCCGGCACTGACTCCGCTTAATGCACTGTATTTTCCTTCGATACGGTTGGTTATCTCGAAGCTTTGTTTTTTCCCTGCATCATAGAATTTTACGGGCACAAAAGTAAACGTAGCATCTCTCTTCAACCTTTTAGGGTCAGTAACATCGACTATTTTACCTTCTATAGTGCTGCCGGCAGTTACAGGATAATCACCAGCAGTAACAAAATCCTCCAATATCTTTACAGTCCATGTTTCGGGGGGATTTGCCGTGGTAAAATCTGACATAGCCTGTACTTTTACGTTTTTAGCTACCGCAGGTGCCACAGTTAATATCAATATACCTAATAATAAAGCTATTTTTTTCATGATTTCTCCTATTTATTGAAAATTGTATTCAAATATTGCCCTGTGTATTATTTCTTATTCTTTGCAACTTCTCTTGTGGAACCTGTTGCGATAACCTGTCCGCCGTTTATCCCACCTTCCGGTCCCAAATCAATAATATAATCCGCTACCTTTATAAGATCAAGATTATGTTCAATTATAAGAATTGTATTACCTTGATCCGCAAGGCGTTGAAGTATTTTAATCAATTTATCCAAATCAGCCCAATGTAAGCCTACAGAAGGTTCATCCAAAAGGTAAAGTGTCTTGCCCGTTGCACGTTTATTCAATTCAGATGCAAGTTTTATACGCTGTGCTTCGCCACCTGAAAGCGTTGTCGCACTTTGACCCAGCTTTATGTAATCCAATCCGACATCATTTAAAGTTTTTAGTTTATTCTTAATTGAAGGAATACTGTCAAAAAATTCTAAAGCCTCCTTAACACTCATCTCCAAAACGTCTGAAATAGTTTTACCCTTATATTTAACCTCTAATGTCTCGCGGTTGTAACGTTTACCTTTACACACATCACATTTTACATAAACATCTGAAAGAAAGTTCATTTCAATCTTTAAAAGTCCGTCACCCTTACATGCTTCGCACCTGCCGCCTTTAACGTTAAAACTAAATCTTCCCGGTTTATATCCTCGAACTTTTGCCTCGTTAGTTTTTGCATAAAGTTCACGAATGTGGGTAAAAACATCAGTATATGTCGCAGGGTTTGAACGCGGGGTTCTGCCAATCGGAGATTGATCGATATCGATTATTTTGTCTATGTTTTCAAATCCGGCTATTTCCCCTATGCCCTGAGGCTTTGGTTTATTTCCGCGGATTTTATGAAGCGCGTATTCATAAATTAAATCCTGCATTAGAGTTGATTTTCCCGAACCTGAAACACCTGTTAAAACAACAATTTTTCCAAGCGGAATATCTACATCTATATTTTTAAGGTTATTCAAATGAGCATTTTTTACGTGCAAAAACTTGCCATTACCTTCACGAACCTTCTCAGGAATCGGTATAAATTTTTCACCGCTCAGATATTTCCCCGTAATTGAACGTTTTGCGGCAATAATATCTTCAACAGACCCTTGTGCAATAATTTCACCGCCGTTTATACCGGCCTTTGGACCTATATCCACAATATAATCCGCATTTCTTATAGTTTCCTCATCATGTTCAACTACAACAAGAGTATTGCCAAGATTTCTAAGTTTTATAAGTGTTTTTATCAATCTGTCATTATCACGCTGATGGAGGCCAATTGAAGGCTCATCCAAAACATACAAAACTCCCGATAAACCGCTTCCGATTTGGGTTGCTAACCTTATTCTTTGAGCCTCACCGCCTGATAATGTACCTGCCATGCGAGCTAAGTTCAAATACCCCAGTCCGACATCCTTCAGAAATCTTAGACGGGCTCTTATTTCATCAAGTATTTGTTTAGCAATCTGAATATGAAAATCTGATAATTCCAAGTATAAATTTTCAATAAAATCATATTCTTCATCAACAGACATCAGAGTAAATTCATATATATTTTTACCGTCTATGGTCACAGCAAGCGAAAACGGTTTTAATCTTGCACCGTTACACGCCGGGCATGGTGTTGTTACCATATATTTTTCAATTTCTTCTCTCCAATATTCCCCATTTGTATCATTGTATCTTTTTTCCAAATGAGGGATTACCCCTATATATCTATGATATTGTGTATGATAACGTTTTGTACCAAAACGTTTTACATGAAATTGAACAACATCATCTCCGCCATATAATATTATTTTTTGATGTTCCTCGGGCAAATCTTCAAAAGGCATGTTCATATCAATACCGTAATGGGAAGCTACTGACTGCAAAACATCATCATAATAAGAATTTGACGTCCTGGCCCAAGGATAAATTGCGCCATCAGCCAGCGATTTTGTCTTATCCGGAACAATCAAGTCAGGATCAATAACAAAATCAGCACCCAAACCTGAACATCTTTCACACGCGCCATAAGGATTGTTGAAGGAAAATATTCTCGGTGCCAATTCTTCAAAACTTATATTACACTTAGGGCATGCAAGTTTTTCGCTATAAACAATTTCTTTCTCTCCAACAACATCAACAATTACAATTCCATCAGCTTTTTTCAAGGCTATCTGGACACTGTCTGCTATCCTTGATTGTGCACTTTCTTTAACAACAATCCTATCAACCACCACATGAATTGTATGTTTTTGGGTTTTGGTTAACTTGATTTCATCCTCATCAAGGTTATAAATCTCGTCATCAACTTTTACTCTTACAAAGCCCTCTTGCCTTAATTCCTCGAATGTAGACTGAAATTCACCTTTTTTCCCTCTGACAATTGGTGCAAGTATCTGGATTTTTGTACCCTCAGCTAACTTCATGATGCTATTTACAATTTCATCAACAGACTGAGGTTTAATCACTGAACCGCACTCAGGACAATGCGGAACACCCACCCTTGCATATAAAAGCCTTAAAAAATCATATATCTCAGTAACGGTTCCAACGGTAGAGCGAGGGTTATTACTGGTTGATTTTTGGTCAATTGAAATAGCCGGAGAAAGTCCGTCAATGTATTCAACATTGGGTTTATCCATTTGCCCCAAGAATTGACGCGCATAGGTTGAAAGGCTTTCTATATAGCGTCTTTGGCCTTCAGCAAAAATCGTATCAAAAGCCAGGGAACTCTTTCCGCTTCCTGAAACACCAGTAAACACTACAAGTTCATTTTTCGGGATTTCCAAAGAAACATCTTTTAGGTTGTGTTCTTTTGCACCTTTGATTTTTATAGTATCTCGCATATATGTATTATGACATATAAACCAATAAATTCAAACTTATATATTAATAGCCGCTATAAGTAGAGGTTTCATCATTTCCATATACTTTGCGGTTATTAACTATATCACCGTTGCTTGCGGTTACGGAAACATTATACGTATATTGTTTTTCATTAGCAGGTGTTATACGGTAACGTTGAACTAAGACTTTATCAATTCTGTCATCACCGCCAACATCAACGGATGTATTTCTGCAACCGTTAAGCGTATAATTATCACGATTTTTTGAACCTTCTATGTATGCATCGGACAATCCTTCAAACATGTATCCGTTGTCATTTCTATAAACAGCAGCATAATTACTTTCGGGTTGTTCGGGATATATAAGATTAGTACCATTTGTTAAGACAACACTATGATAATCCACCCCATCATCAGTATAAACGTTTGCCTCCTTAATATCTTGTCTATTAAATGCAACATTACCAACTGAAACAGGTGAAACTTGATTTACGTATACACTACTTAATGCCGCCATATTCTGGAGATAATTCATCATTATCAATGTAGGCAATACGTAATTATAGGGATTGTAGTAAACCGGAGGCGGTGGTGGTACCGGATGAAAATGGTAATGCGGAGGTCTGTGGTGAGGTGGTCTATGCGGGTGCCATTGGGCTTCAATATTGTCATTATCCATCGGAGCCGCCTCAACTTTGTTAACCGCAACGGGATCTGCCATCATCGCAAGTATTAAAGCAGCTGTTGGAACTGCTTTTTTCATACCACTTGGCACACTTACTGATTTTGTTTCATTCTCTTTTTTAGCTTCAAAATGAGGTTTTCCACCTCTACAAGAAAATTCTGACACCGGTAAAATTTTCATATACTTACTCCTAGTTTCAACACATTATAATTAAACCACTAAAAAAATATTTTTGCTATAAATTAACATAAATATGTATACTTACAAAATTTTCAAACACTGATAGCAAAAATAAATTTTGCAGGCTTTATATTACCTGCCAAAAAACTTAAAGGAGAACTTCAATGCAAATAACAAGCCTTGCAGATAGCCAAAATTACAAACCTCAAAACCAAACGTTTACAGGAATCAAACAAGTAAAATCCAAAAATTACTTAATTTCTTTGACGGCTAAGGTGATAAAGTATATAGAGAACCAACGTGATTATGAAACATTTAGCTTTGAAATATTGTAACATGATAATTATATTCAGAAAACATCAAAAGATTTATAGTGTATGCTTAAAATGACATCTAAAATATAAAATAATGTAAAATATACTAGTCATAAGTGACAACAAAATATTTTGAGGACTTATAATAGATAAAACCGAGTCGGAGGACAATATTATGAAAATAAATTTTAATAGAAATAATCCATCTTTTGAAGCACTTAGAGTACCACTCAAATATGGTACGCAGAAAAATATTAAATTAGCACAAAAATTAGCCGATACTGTATTTTATAAATACAACGCCAATGGTATTTTAGACCCCGATTATCGAACAATGTTTTTTATGAACAAAAAACTTGAAGATGATGCTGAAATGGTACTGAAATTCTATAAGATTAACTACATTAGATCTGATCTCGCAGACGTAGTTTCAGTTAATGAAAGAAATTTTTGGGCTGTAAATGGAAGATTTCCTTCGGTTGGAGAACTCAAAGTATACACTAGCAAATTAATTCGTAATAGAAATAATCGCTAAAGTTTTTGAAAACACGCTTTTGTTTTGTTCCTTTTCTGAGTAGCAAACCAAAAAACCTTTTCACGCTGTCGATGGCGGGACTTGCTTCTTTGATTTTACTATCTCTCGGGCGAGTAATTTGTTTCACTTCGTTGACACAAATTTCGCCCTCACTTACTCGAGTTTGCTCGACTTCACTCTTTCGTAAAATCCGCAACCCGCTAAAGGCTGCTTAAACCCCTCGCCACACAAAATTAAAAAGGGGATAACAAATGTTATCCCCTTTTTAATTGTCGATGGCGGGACTTGTCTTGGTCGCTCGCGTTTAACGGCAATTCCGTGTTTTGTTTTTGTGATTTCATCACTTCAAACAAAAGCACTCCAGCCTCAGCTCGCTCCCGCTGAACCCTCTAGAAACGGATTTAAGCCCTCACCAATCCACATATAAAAAAGACGATAACAAGAGTCATCGTCTTTTTTATGGTGTCGATGGCGGGACTTGAACCCGCAAGGATTTCTCCACACGCCCCTCAAACGTGCGCGTATACCGATTCCGCCACATCGACATATAACTTTTATTCTATTTTCACTCGGTCTGTTGGACCATTTGTGTCGGATGAGCTCCGCTCCCTCTCGTAAAATGATACTCAATCATTTTACTCGGCACAGTGCCACATCGACTTACAAAAGATTACACAATACAAAATGGCTATGTATAATCTACATAGCCATTTTAATATAACATTTTTAAATTGTAAATACTATCTTCCGATTTCTATAGCTTTTAGTGCCATGGATTTTGTTATATTTACCAAAGCCAAGTTCGCTTCATAGGCTCTTTGAGCCATTATGGCATCAGCCATATCTACCATTGGGTTAACGTTGGAGGCTCTAATGTATCCGTTTTCATCTGCATCAGGGTGTCCCGGCCTGTATATTTTTTCGCCCAGAGTGGGATCTTCAACAACACCGCTAAAAGTTACCCCGCCCTGTAAATATGACAAGGTACCAACTCCGAAAACGTCATTTTTCATAGTATTCATTAATCCATGAAATGATATGTCCTCCGTTGCATTCAATACAGGAATCTTCCTTACATAATTTGGAGTGTCAATATTTGCAACGTTTTTGGCATGTATATCCAAACGAAGCCCATGCGCTCTCAATGCATTTGATCCTATATTAAATGATTCTAATATACTCATCTATCTAATCTCCGTTATTTACCGACATTTATTACCGTTTTCATCTCGGTAATTATGTTTGACATTCTTCTTGTTGCCATTGAATAAAGCATTGAATTTTCTTGCAATGCAATTAGTTCTTGCGCAGGGTTAATTTCTTCATACTGTCTTTCTTCTATAACCCCGGAAGGCCCAAGTTTTTCTGAAAGTTTTGTTTCCAAAGGGCTGTTCATCGTTCCTAAATATGTTCCAAAGTCGATATCGCGCCTTACATAACCCGGCGTATCTATGTTTGCGATATTTGAACCGATTGCCCTTTGTCTTTGGGATATTAAATCCATCATCAGGGAAACTTTTCCCATACTGTCTAAAGATGTATACATTACCTAGCCTCCCTCATTTATTAACCTTCACGAATATTAATTGCTTTGTTATACATATCATCAATAACCTTCAACATTTGCGTACTGGCAAGCATTGACGCATTAAGCCTTAACATCTCACTTGTTGAATTATAGACATTTGTATTTGATATTTCTATATTGTGCTGTTTAAAACAGTCATGGTCTTTGACCAAAACAGCCTCTCCTGATTCATCTGTTGCTGAAAGCCTGTTCATATCAGCTTGTTTCAACCCCTCAGGACAAGCAAACCTTACAAGAGGAATATTGCCCAAATATTTTTCAGTAGCCTGTGATGAATCAAATGAAACAACGTCACCGTTTGGTTTAATTTCAAATTTATAACAATTTGTCGGGATTTTTATACCTTCACCGACAATCCAATCATCGTTTGTTACCAAATATCCGTCTTTTCCTTGTTTAAAGGCACCGTCGCGGGTATATTGAACTTCTCCTGATGGTGACACAACGGGTATGAAGCCTTGACCATTAATTGCTACATCATAAGGATTTGACGTAATTCTAATTGAGCCTTGGGAATAATCAGTTCTTATAGCTCCTTTTAGATAACCGTCTTCTCCCATCATTTGTTCAAAACGAACATTTTTATAGGCATTTGTATTCATGTTTACAAGATTATTAGCAACATAGCCCAATCTCTCCCATTGGCTGAATGTGTTGTTAATACTTTTTCTAATCATTCCTTGAATTGTATACATAAGCTAATCCTCTCTATGATGCAGTTCCAAGCTGACTGATAACTTTCTGCAAGTTTTGGTTTTGTATCATGAATAACTGTCTGTTTGCGTCGAAATTCTTTATTACAGGCATTAAATTAATAAATTCTTCCTGCAATGCGACATTTGAAAATTCGTTGTAACCCTGTTTAACCTTAGGCTCCATAACCAAGGCACCGTTTGTATCAACAATACCAAGATATGCCACACCTTCAAGCTTATTGGTTTGCGGATTAAATACACTCAACAAACCTCTGTCGTTAACCTTTATCTGGTTTAAATCTTCCGGAACTATATGTAATTTTATTGGCATGCCCGTATTTGATAACACCCTGCTGTCATCAAGTGTCAGCAAATTACCCTCTCTATCCAATTTAAAACGTCCGTCACGGGTTAATTTTATACCCTCTGCACTTTCGGTTTGGAAATATCCTTTCTCAGCCAAGGCGATATCAAGCGGGTTTTCGGATAACGCTATACGTCCGATTTTATCATCTAATGTTGTGGAAAGTCCATGCACACCTAAAAATTCGGTCATTGATGACACAATAGGATCTTTACGCTGGTAACCAACCTTATCAAACCCAGCTATATTTTCGTTTGATATGGAAACAAGCTCACTATCAACATGCATCGCTCTTATGGATGCTGTTATGCCGTTTTCTACAAACCTTATTCCACCGTTAATTTTCATACATTTATACCTCTACTTATAGTTTCGGATATTTTTCAGTATTTACCTAATAAATCCACAAAAAATCATCCGTTTGTATGGGTTTTTAAACGTATTTAATGAAAATTATGCAAAAGTCAAAAAAGCTTAATAGCAATTGATATTGATTAATCAACCAACTCATAAAGACTCGAAGCTTCTTGAACACTTATATTATTTTCCGGAATCTTCAAAATTCTTGCAATCACTTTTCTATTGGCATATTCTATTGTAATAATATCGCCAACTTTTAATTGTTTTGAAGGCTTTGCAGAATTTCCGTTCACAAGCACACGCCCCATGTCGGAAACTTCATTTGCAACGGTTCTGCGTTTTATTAGCCTTGATACTTTTAAAAATTTATCTAATCTCATAGAATAATTATAGCATATTTATGATATAATCGGACTATGAAAAGAGTCTTTTTAATACTATTTTTTACCATATTGTTCCAAACAGCAGGTTTTGCCTTTGAAAGCGCGATAAAATTTGTCCAAGTAACTGATACACATTTCAATGCCCAAAATCCTTATACAGTGAAAGTACTTGAAAACACAGTGCAGGACATTAACAGACTAAAAGATGTTGCTTTCGTTGTTTTCACCGGCGATAATTTAAACAAACCTCAAGCTGAAGACTTGGATGATTTTATAAAAATAATCAATAAATTGGATGCACCTTATTATTTAGTAATAGGTAATCACGATGTATTTAAAGGTCAAAATCTTTCCAAAGAAAGATACAACGAAATAGTTAGAGAAAATAACCTCTTTTGGTTTAAACGCAAATGGAATTATACATTTAAAAAAAAGGGCTACACATTCATCGTTGTTGACGGAGCGAAAGAAGTAATTCCGGGACCCATTGGTTATTACAGAGCAGACACTTTAGAATGGTTAGACAAGCAGCTTACCAAAAACAAAAAAAATCCTGTAATAATTTTGCAACACTATCCTATAATTGATGCCCCTGAATTTAGTGAATCAAGACTTAAAACACACAGAACTTATCAGCCTGAGAAGTACTTTGATGTGTTAAAAAAACATGATAACGTAATTGCAATAATTTCGGGCCATTTTCATGTAAACAGCGAAATTATGCAGGATGGAATTTATCATATAAGCACTCCGACATTACTTTCCACTCCGCCGGTTTATAAAATTATAGATATTGTTTCAAAAGACGGACTTTCCCCTATTATATACACCCAACTAAAAGACGTTGAAATTGAAGAGTAGTTGCATTTTTTTATAAATAATATTATAATTGTAGCAACATCATTATTTGAGGTAAAAATTAGAGAATGGATGAGTCGGGAAATTTAGTTTTTAATTTATTTTTAATAGCATTCCTATTATTTTCAAACGGTTTTTTTGTCGCTGCAGAGTTTGCGATGGTTAAGGTTAGAAAAACCAGAATAGAACAACTTGTTAAAGAAGGCAACTACAGTGCTCAAATTGCACTTGAAGCCATAAAAGATTTGGACAAATTTATAGCTGCAGTACAGTTAGGTGTTACAATATCAAGTATAGGCTTAGGCTGGGTCGGAGAAGGAACACTTGCACGTATTATCGAACCTATATTTGTATTTTTACCCGGTATAAGTCAGACAATTGCAACGCATACAGTATCAGTATC
>CALVAZ010000092.1 GCA_944325675.1 Candidatus Gastranaerophilales bacterium | reverse complement strand
TAAAAAAGTATTGTAAACTTCATTATAATTCATTTTTTATCCTTATGCGCTAAAATCAGCTATTACACTTCTTCCATACATTAAACCGTAGTTAATGTCGTCAATTGATAAATTCTCCCCCATGGAATTTGCGTATTTTTGTATTTCTTCAACATTTATGCCGTTTGAGCGAGCATTTTGTTGAGCTTTTTTCTCATCTATTAAAGAAATATCATCTTTTTTGATACTTTGCAATTCAGTATTTGAAGTATTTTCTTGTGGTTTTTGTACTTCAAATGCTCTTTTTGCAGTGTTTAAATTCAATTTTGAAATCGAATTTGCAATTTGTGTTGAAATATTTGTGTTGTTGTTTATGTCCATTTTTAGCCTTTAACTGTTTTTTCAAGTTGTGTATATAATTGTTTTGCAACGCCTATGCTTGTGTGCGGATTTGAAGCAATTTCACGAGCTATGCCGTTATACATAAATGATTTTAAATTATCTAAATATTTGCTTTCTTGAAATAGTGAATTTTCTTTATCTACTGTTTTATCCATTTCATTTAGCATTTTTGCAATAAATATTGATTCAAATTCGTTTGCTGTTTTTTGAAGTTGTTCTTTTTCTGATTTTGATGAGCCTTTAATATTTTCAATAGCAGCTAAATCGGAGCTATTTTGCATATAGGCATTACCAATACTTCCAATGTAATTATTCATTATATTATCTCCAATTCTGCTTGCAGACTTCCTGCGCTTGCTAGCGCTTGTAATATTGCTATTAAATCAAGTGGAGTTACTCCTATATTATTTAGCGCACTTACTAAATCTGATAAACTTGAATTAGCCTGCATTTCAATTAATGAACCTTGTTTTTCGGTTACTTGAATAGCGGCATTTTGTATTAGGGCAGTGTTACCTTGTGCCATAGGATTTGGCTGAACTACTTCATTTTCAACTTGAATAGTAACCGTAATTCCGCCATGGGCAATTGCAGCGGGCATTAACTTTGTATTTCCGCCTATTACTATCGTTCCTGTTCTTTCATTTACGACAACTTTAGCCTTTTCGCTTACTGCACCAACTATTTGATTTTCTATTAAAGATAGAAAAGTTACTCTATCATCTCTATATCTTTGTGGTATTTGAATTTCAACTGCACCGCCATCAAGAGCTTTAGCCGGTGCTATTCTTGTTGAAATAGTTTTAGAAATACGGCTTGCCATTGTGTAATCTGCTTTATCTAATAATAAAGTTAGAGTTGTTTCATCGCCAATTGTTGATAAAATATCTCTTTCAACAATTGCACCGTTTGGAACTCTTCCTGTTGTGGTAACGCCTTTAGAAGCGCTTGCACCACCTTGGGATGCTTTAATACCGCCTGTTGAAACAGGGCCTTGAGCTACGGCAACTATTTCACCGTTTGGAGCTCTTAATTGTGTTTGAACTAAAACACCGCCTACAAGGCTTTTAGCGTCTGCCATTGCTGAAACTGTTACATCGAGTTTATCGCCTTCTTTTGCAAAAGGAGGAATTGTAGCAGTAACAATAACGGCTGCTGAAGTACCTTTTTGGATATAGTTTGATTGATCAATTACAGTACCTAAAGATAATAACATTTGTTGGCTTGTCATTTGTGTATGACGAGAGTTATCACCTGTATTTTGCAGACCCACTACAAGACCGTAGCCTACTGCTTGGTTTTCTCTTATTCCTTTTACATGAGTTATATCTTTAATTCTTAGTGTTTGTTCTGATATAGCATATACTTGAGTTGCGCAAGATAATGCCATAAAACATAGAATAAATAAAGCTATAAATTTTTGTATTTTCATATTTGTCATCCCGTATTATTTTTAGAATATAGTTCTGATTGCTCTATCCAAGATACCTTCGTTTTGACCACGTGATACAGTGCCTGCACCATTCATAGCAAATTGTAAGTTAGCTACTTGGCTTGAGTATATTTCTCCTGATTGATTAATCCATTTTGGATCAACTATCCCTGAAATAATTAAATCAAGTCTTTCGTTTTGATTAACTAAACTTTTTTTGCCTTGAACAAGCAAATTTCCGTTAGGTAAAACTTGTACAACTTGAGCAACGACAATATCAGTTAAAGATAATGTTCTTGCAAGTTGAGTTTGACCTGTAACATTTAAATTTCCTTCTGTACCATCAAGCGCGCCTTTTAGATTTGCGCTAAATATTGTATTGAATGCTCTTGTTAAATTTTCAGCTAAAGAGCTTTGTTTTTGAGTTGAATATGTTCCAATATCTGTCATAGCCGGAGCTTCATCAATAACAATTGAAACTAAATCGCCTATTCCTCTTGCTCTTACTGATGAAAATAGCGCTTTAGGTTCAATTACTGAGCTTTGTGAAGCATTAAGCGAAAATAAACTTTCAGCATTTACGCTTAAAATTGAGCTTAATATTAAAGATAAAATAACTAACTTTTTCATATCTATATCCTTACCATAACTTCATTTTCTGATTGGACAACTCCTGTGTATGTTCTGTTGTATTTATCGGAGCGAACAAGAATTGTGTCCCCAATTGCGCCATCCTTGAGCGCTTTTCCTCTAAGCCTTATATTTAAACCTTTTGATTGAAAAACAATATCTATGCTTGAATTTCTTAAAACTGAAGATTTTGCTTTTGTAAAATCAGCTATAATTATATTTCCTTTTTGATAATTTCTTTTTGCAATTATTCCGTTAACTTGTGTGGAATAAGTTTTTCCTAAGTATCTTGTTATATCTTTTCTTTCTAATTTTGTATTGTTTTGGTTAATACTTTGATTAAATGCAATATTATCGCTTGCAGTTAAAACAGTTGCAAATACTTGTGTTTGAACATTTATTGGAAACGCTTTTATAACATTTCCCATTGAATTTTTAATAATTATTCTTTTATAAGAATTTTGATTGAATGAATTATTTTGGGATATTATTTCAATTTTTGGTTTTGTGTTTTCATTTGTTACTATCGGTTGATTTGATAAACCTTGAATTGAAATTTTAATATCTTGAGTGTAATCTGCAAGCTGGGATTTAATTTGAGGAGTAACTTTAGCTAAAATATCAGCTTTTAATTCTTCTTTTGTTAATGTATAGCAAAATGCGCAATTAACATTTGTGATAATCATTAAAAACAATATTAAATTTTTAGCTGATTTTTTCATTTTTCCTCTATACTATTTGATTTGTTTGTTGAAGTATGTTTGATCCTGCTGTAATTACTTTTGAATTTGATTCGTAAGCACGTTCTGTTTTAATAAGACCGATTAATTCTTCTACGATTTGAACGTTTGAGCCTTCAATAAAGCATTGCTCAATTGTGCCATAGCCTTCTTCACCCGCTATACCTTGCAGAGGAGTTCCTGAGGCTTGTGTTTCACGATATAAATTGTGTCCTATTGCCATTAAGCCTGATGGGTTTTGGAATTTTACCAATTGAATTTGACCTAATTGGGTTTGTTCAGAATTTGTTCCTGTTGTGCAAGAAACAATCCCTGCTTGAGAAATAACTATTTCTTTTGCATTAACGGGAATTGTAATAGGCGGTTGTAATTGATAGCCGTCTGTTGTTACGATTTGACCGTTTGAATCCATTTTCCAAGAGCCATCTCTTGTGTAAGCTAGTGAGCCATCATCAAGAGTTATTTGGAAAAATCCGTCCCCTGCAATAGCAACATCAAGTTGTCTGTCTGTTGATTGCAAGTTACCTGGTGAAAAAATTCTTGTTGTTGCGGCAGTTTTAACACCAAGACCAACCTCAATACCAACAGGTTGATATGTTCCTTGACCCATTTGCGCCCCCGGTGTTCTATGGATTTGGCTTAAAAGGTCTTGAAATTCTGCTCTAACTTTTTTGTAACCAAATGTAGATAAGTTTGCTACGTTATTTGATATAACATCTAAGTTATTTTGTTGTGCAATCATCCCTGTTGCTGCTGTGGTCAGTGCTCTTAACATTATTGCTCCTATCTTGAAATACTACCTAAGTTGATGGCTTGTTGTACCGTGTCGCTTTGAGTTTTTAAAATTTTACTCATTGATTCATATCCTCTTGAAACGTTAATAGAATTAAGCATTTCAGTGATTGTGTTTGCATTAGACATTTCAACCATTCCTTGTTGTAGGCTGAAAGTGCCGTCAGCTTTCGTATATAGCCCCGGATTTTGTCCGTAAATTGCTAAATATTTTGCATTACCTATGCCGGAAATTTTGGTTTTGTCCTCAAAATCGCAAACTTGTATCTTTTGCAAAGGCATATTAAAATTCGGATTGCATAGAGTAATTTGTCCGTTTTCACCTATAATAAGGTCTTTCATTATGTCTAATCTGTTCATTTCGTTTACTTCTTCAGAATCAGGATCTCTTGTAATTCTGATTTTTCTGTTTTCCATATCCATAATGAAATCACCGTCTTTATTGACTAAATAATTTTCATCATCAAGTGCAAAATTACCTGTTCTTTGGTAATAGTAATCTCTTTCATCATAGGGTTTATTTTCCGGTATTCCTTGGTATCTTACTTTAAAAAAGCCGTCGCCATGGAATGCTACATCAAGTTTGTTGCCTGATTCCGCTAAACCGCCTTGAGAAAAATCGATATATGTTCTATCTGTCCTTGCTCCTGTAGAAAGTGAACCTACTTCAACTTTTTTGCCTTGGTAGTTTTGAGTTTGGACTTTTGATTGCATAATATCTTGAAAAGTTATATTTGATCTTTTAAATCCGTTTGTTGTTACGTTGGCAAGGTTGTGAGCGGTTACATCCTCGAAATCTATAAGCGCTTGCATACCTTTTGAAACTGTTTCAATACCTCTTGTTATCATTATATGCTTGCCTCTTTAACTTTGTTGTATGTAGCCATAATTGCTTTTACGTAATTTTGTGTTTCTTTGTAGGGAGGAATTCCTCCGTATTTTTTAACTGCGTTTGGACCTGCATTATATGCAGCAAGTGCTAGTTCTTGATTATTATCAAATCTATCCAATAATCCTTTTAGATATTTAACTCCGCCTTCTATATTTTGACTTGGGTCATAAGCATCAATAACGCCAAGGGATTGAGCTGTTTTTGGCATTAATTGCATTAAACCCATTGCACCTTTTTTGCTTGTAGCATTTGGATTAAAGCCTGATTCTTGTTTTATTATGGCTTTTATAAAATCGCCATCTATTCCATATTTTTCGCTAAATGTTTCAATTAATTCATCTATATTTGTGCTTTGTGATTTTAAATCTATTTTAGATTTTAGCTCAATTGCTTCTTTTAGCTCGGGTTTTATTTCTTCGCTAATTTCTGTGAGAGGTTTTGTATCTTCTTTTTTTTCAATTTTTTCTTCTTTTTTAGAGTTTAAAATTTCGCTGAAATCTTTTTGTGTCGGATTTATTGCACTATCTTGCCCTGCAACTTTTTCAAGTGCGGAAAAACTGTTTTCTATATAACTTATGCGCGCAAGCGCCAAGTTAAGGCTTGATGATATGCCTTGAGTCATCCTACTTAATTCTACCTCTTACCATTGTCTAGTATTTGTGAACTAATTCTATTCCTTCACATCAA
>CALVAZ010000091.1 GCA_944325675.1 Candidatus Gastranaerophilales bacterium | reverse complement strand
AATACTCATCCTGCATAAGACAATCAAGCCAGCTTTCACAAATATTCCCCGATGCAGCAATTTTCCCGTCTTTATCATAAGGTTCACCAAAAAATTTATTCATACAGTAATCAATCATGATATTACCAAGACCAGTATCAAAGCCAAACGTATCAATATCTTTTGCAACTACCGTAACATTTGAAATGCCGCCGATATTTTGTACTGAGACATTCTTTCCCCTAAACCATCGTTCATCAGCGAAACAAACAAGCGGTGCACCTTGGCCACCTGCCGCAATATCCGCTTCTCTGAAATTTGAAATAACCGGACAACCTGTTTCCTGAGCAATAACAGAACTTTCTCCAATCTGCAAAGTACTTTTCAACGATATACCATCGATTTTTTCATCAAACGGATAATGATAAATCGTTTGTCCATGACTTGATATAAAATCAGGCTTCCCAAATTCTGAAATCAAAACTTGACAAGCATCAGCAAAACATTTACCGATAGCAAAATTCATCTGACATATGTCTTTAACTGTCGCATTACCGGAAAACAACTGAAAAATTTTTGCTCTAATATGTTCAGGATACTTATAGTTAATACCTGAAATCAACTCACATGAAAGATCGGGGTTAACCTTGCACAAACCGGCATCAATAGAATCACAAGATGTTCCTGACATTAACGCTATAACTTTTTTAGATTCCAATTCTTCCATATCGACATCATATAAAAAAGCTTGCGAATTCACAAGCCTTTTTAAACACAACTACCTAATAAAATAAAAACAATACTCCCAATAAACATAATCCCTAATCAACTCAAATAACCTATCCCTAAAACCCTTTGCAGTACCCTATCAAATTTAAGGACTGCCTATGCCATCACCTCTGTTTCCTTTTCGTCCTTTTGTATATCCAGCTATTTTCTGGTAGCCATTTCCTATTGATACTAATGTAAAACTAAGTTAAATGTTTGACAAGCGAAAAAAAATTATTATTTATTTACAATTGACCATGCCCCTAGTATTGTTTGGGAAAAATTCAAGTTCTTAAATCTTAATGAAGAGTTTTTAATGAAAATACGTAAAAATTCAACACATTTTTAATTGACAAATAAAAATTACAGAAAAGAAAATTAGCATGCCTTTTACTAAAATTTGTAGTAAAATATTATGTATGAAAGAATTTTTAAAAACCAAAAAGGTTACCTATAATCTGATGTCGTTTACTGCATTCAAAGCAATGCTTTTGTTTTCATATCTTCTTGAAGCGCCAAGGTCTTATGAAGAAATAAGACAGCACTTTGAAGCACACGAATTTTTACATGAGTCAATATCTATAGATACACTACGAGTATACATAAACTCGTTAGAGCGTTTAGGCTGTGAGGTAGTACGCGGCAAAAAAGCTGAAGGTTCAAAATACAGGCTGGTTAAACATCCTTTTCAAGTAAATATATCAAATGAGCATGCCAAAAACTTAATAAAGATCTTTAAAACTCTTTCTAAATCAATTGATGTTGAAGACCTTATTGCCATGACAAACTTTTTTGAAAAGATTGCTAAAGAAATTAACAGCGATGAATTGAAAACCGCGTTAGTTAATGTTTCCCCATTGAAGAAAATAAATTCAGAAATTTTAGAAATATTAATCTCTGCATGCCACAGAAATGATGAAATTTCTTTTGAATATAATTCTCCTTCATCAAGCAAAAAGAATATCGAGCTTATTGCAGAAAATCTCAAAATTACAAACAACAAATTATACTTAAGCGGTTATAGCCCACAGTACAAAGATCCTAAAGCTACATTTTTGGTTTCAAGAATTACACAAAAACCGGTTATAAAATTAACCAAAACTATCGTATCAAAAGCAGAACCACTTACAGTAGGTTGCGAAATTTATGAAGAAAACGTTCCGCTTAATGACAACGAAAAAATAATAAAAACCGAAAATGGTCACACATTTATAGAAATAACATCTGACAATAAATTTTTCACAATTCAAAGGATTTTATCTTTTGGAAATAACTGCAAGGTATTATATCCACAATCTTTCAAAGAAGATATTTGCTCCGTGTTAAAGAAAATGAAGGAGGAATACATTGCAGAAAAAATTTAAGGAAAAATATAATCAAGGATGCATAAAAGTATTCAGCCTTCTCAAATTGCTTTATGAAGATAAAGCTGACTACGACACTGTTATGAAAATATTTACCGAAGATGATGAAGATAAACAACATGTAATCTTAAATAAATACCTGAATACTCTGAAGGTTTTTGGTGCAAAATTAAAAAAGACAAATAAAAGATTTATCATGTCCAACAATCCATTTGGCCTAAAATTCGGACTTGACGATATAAAATCAATCTATATCTTAAACAATTTTGCTAATATATTA
Organism: Candidatus Gastranaerophilales bacterium; assembly: GCA_944325675.1. Taxonomy (GTDB): domain Bacteria; phylum Cyanobacteriota; class Vampirovibrionia; order Gastranaerophilales; family Gastranaerophilaceae; genus SIG32. The sequence continues at coordinate 7,960 of CALVAZ010000091.1, read as the reverse complement.
CCAAACGGTAAAACAAAAAATAACTTGGAAAACTTTTTAAGATACATCGAAGCCAGCTTTGATGATAAAGCCAGCGAAATATATGCTTCACTAACTTCCACAGGTAACGCCGACTTTTCTTTTTATTATTCAAAAGCACGAGACCAAATAGAAAAATGTGAAAAATTTTGCCATGAAGATCACAAAGTTCATATAAAATATCTTGCTGATGGTAATAAATACAGCGAAGATATTTGTAACGCGAAACAAGTTATTTATGACAATAAAAATGCCTACTTACAAGCATATATAATAAAAGAAAACAAACTCACGAACATATTAATATCTAACATAATTTCAATTGAACAAATTCCATCACAGAAAAATCCCGTAGAAATATCAACGAGTGTAACCTATCGTATAAAGGGAAGACTTGCCCGAGCCTATAATTTAAAAGAAAACGAGTATCTTCAAGACATACTATCCGACGGTTCAAAGATAATAGTTAGTAAAAATGAACCGGCTGAAATACTTTTAAAACGTTTAATGCGATATAGCAGCGAATGCACAATTATAAGCCCGCAGAACCTAAAAAATAAAATGATAGAAATGATTAACAACACTTTAAAGAATTACGATTAGACTCCGCAATTTTTGTTAACATTGAAAGTTTTTTAATATACTGTGTGATACCATATAATCATGAGTAAACAATACGTACCTATTCACCTACACAGCGAATATTCTTTATTGGACGGCGCAATAAGAGTAAAAGAATTGTGCGAATTTGCCAAAGAAAACAACATGCCTGCTGTTGCAATAACTGATCACGGCGTTATGTATTCTGCAATAGAATTTTATCGTGTTGCAAAAGAGATAGGTGTAAAGGCACTTATAGGTAGTGAATTTTATGTCCATGACGGGGATATTCATGAAAAAGATCCTTCACATAACCCTCTTTATCACTTAGTTTTGATTGCAAAAGATAAAACGGGCTATATGAATCTTGTAAAACTGGTATCAATCGCGCATTGTGAAGGTATGTACTATAAGCCCAGAATAAATTTTCAATTACTTGAAAAATATCACGATGGTCTTATATGTAGTTCAGCCTGCCTGGGTGGAGAAGTTTTACAAAATTTACTTAAGAAAAACTACGACGGCGCCAAGGCAACAGCCGAAAAATACCATAAATTATTTGGTGATGATTATTACATTGAACTTCAAGATCATGGTCTTGAAGAACAAAAAAGGACAAATCCGGATCTGATAAAAATAGCCAATGAACTTGGCATCAAAATGATAATAACAAATGATTCACATTACTTGAGGAAAGAAGATGCAGACTGGCATGACACACTGCTTTGCTTGCAAACAAACGCTCTCAAGGATGAACCAAACAGATTTCATTTTCCCAATAATGAATTTTACGTTAAAACAGTTGATGAGCTGCGTGATGCATTCAAGTGGCTTGATAGCGCGACATTTGAACAATGTATAAAAAACACCGTAGATATAGCAGAAAAATGCCACCTGACTTTGTTGGGAGATAAAAGTCCCCTTCCGCATTATGAAGTTCCGCAAGGGCATACTGTTGAAAGTTATCTTGATTTAAAAGTTCATGAGGGGTTAAAGGCGAGATATGGAGAAATTCCTGCAGAGATAGAGAAACGTGTCAAATACGAGCTTGGCATCATAGAACAGATGGGTTTTTCTGCATACTTTCTGATAACTTGGGATTTTATACATTTTGCCAAAACTCACGATATACCGGTAGGCCCGGGGAGAGGTTCCGCAGCGGGTTCGGTTGTAGCTTATGCTCTTGGGATAACTGATTTGGACCCGATACAACATCACCTGTTGTTTGAAAGATTTTTAAATCCGGAAAGATACAGCATGCCCGATGTCGACATAGACTTTTGTATTGAAAGACGCGGCGAAGTTATAGATTATGTTACCCAAAAATATGGAGCAGACAAAGTTTGCCAGATTATAACTTTCGGTACATATGCCGCAAAAGCTGCATTGAAAGGTGTTGCACGAGTTTTTGACATTCCTTTTGCAAGAAGTAACTACCTTTCATCGTTAATTCCATCAGAACCAAAAGCAAAAATCGACGATGCCCTGCAGCCAGGCATGGAATTGAAAAAATTATACGATGAAGATCCGGAAGTTAAAAAACTTGTGGACATGGCAAAAAAAATTGAGGGGATAAAAAACAACGTAGGAACACACGCAGCCGGAGTAATTATCGCACACAAACCGCTTAACGAAATTGTACCTGTTCAGCCTTCAAAGGATGGCATTATTGTTACGGAATATCCTATGGCTGATTTAGAAAAGCTTGGGCTTTTAAAAATGGACTTTTTAGGTCTTAGAAACCTAACTATGATTTCTAAGACAATGAAACTCATTAAAAAAAGACGCGGAATAGAATTTGATATAAACAGGATTCCGCTTGATGATAAACCAACCTTTGAAATGCTTGAAGCCGGCGACACCGATGGAGTATTCCAGCTTGAATCATCAGGTATGAAAAAGCTTGTGAAAGACCTTAAACCTGACGTATTTGAAGATTTAGGCGCACTTGTTGCTCTATTTAGACCGGGACCTTTAGAATCAGGAATGGTGCAAGACTTTGTTGAGCGTAAACATGGTCGACAAAAAATAACTTACGCCCATCCTCTCTTGGAACCGGTATTGAAAGACACATACGGAACTATTGTATATCAAGAGCAAATCATGCAAGTATTCCAAGTACTTGCTGATTACACCCTTGGCCAAGCAGACATGGTTCGCCGTATGATGGGTAAGAAAAAACTTGACGAAATGGCGCAACAAAAAGGGAAATTTATTGAGGGTGCGGCAAGGCATGGTATGAGTGCAAAAGATGCCGCCGCACTTTTTGAACAAATCGAAAAATTTGCCTCATACTGTTTTAACAGGTCACACTCAGCTGCATACGCATTTGTTGCATACCAAACTGCTTACCTAAAATGTCATTATAAAGTAGAGTACCTATCCTGTCTGTTGTCTAGCGTTTCAGGAGATCAGGAAAAAACACAATTATACATTGAAGAGGCACAAAAAAATGGTATAAAAGTCATGCCTCCTGATATCAACAAATCTTACGCAGAATTTGCCCCTGACGGAGATAATATACGATTTGGACTTGCGTCTATTAAGCAGGTTGGAGATATTGTTGTTGAAAGTATTATAAAAGAACGAGAAGAAAACGGTGAGTTTAAGTCAATTTATGATTTTTGCAAACGTGTTGATCCCAAATGCACGAACAAAAGAGTTCTTGAAGGTTTAATAAAATCAGGAGCCTTCTCAAATATTGAAAAAAGCAGAAAACAGCTTTTAGAAAACATGGAATACATTGTTGCGACCGCAAACAAAGAGGCACAAGCAAAAGAACTCGGGCAGTGCAATCTTTTTGCGGGACTGGAGGACAATGAAGATTTTTCCGGTACAAAATTTCAATTAGCAGGCAGCGACGAAGAATTTGACCAAAGACAATTACAAATTTTTGAAAAAGAATTTTTGGGATTTTACGTATCAAGTCACCCTCTTTCAACAATTCGGGACAAATTACCATTCTTAATGACACACAAAATTACTGAAATTCCCGAATTACCAAACGACAAGATTGTTACTATATGCGGTCTTATCACAGCAACAAGACAAATCCCGACCAAAAAAGATCCGACGAAATTTATTAGGTTTGTAACTGTTGAAGATTTGACCGGTAAAATAGACACAATTTGTTTTAACGGCAAAATAGCCGAGTTTGGGACTTTTTTGGAACCCGAACAAAGAGTCATAATTTCCGGTAAGGTCAACAGAAGAAGCGATGAAGAAGCTCCCTCCATTATAATAGACAATGTTAAACCTGTTGATAATTCCAATATTTTTACAATTGAACTTAAGGAAGATTTAAAATTTGAAGAATTAGTATACTTAAAACAAATATTGTGTAATCATAACGGTTCTGACCCTGTGATGATAAAATTAAAAGACGAAAACAGTGATGTAAAAATCCTTGCTGCATCAATGTTTTGGGTAAATTCTTCAAACGACTTAGTCAACGATATAAAACATAAATTTAAAGACAAAATAAATGTAGATATAAAATCAATGGATAATGCCGAAGCCCTAAGTGTATAAAAAGTACTTGCAAAAAAAAATTGCCCATGTATAATAAAAATACAGCAGTGAATGCGGGGGTAATTCAGTGGTAGAATGCCTCCTTGCCAAGGAGGATGTCGCGAGTTCGAGCCTCGTCTCCCGCTCCATTTAAAACATAAGTCCAGTAAGCCTTTTAGGAAACTGGATTATTTTTTTATTTTGGCTTTTTTCTTTTTTGCTCACATCTTGCTCACATTTTCTCGAGAAAATATTTCCAATTTGCGATGTTGCTTTTTCAATCATGTCGTTATTATTAGGTTCATATACATTTAAAGTTGTTTCACTTTTAAAATATTGAGCTTGTTTTGTGCAAATTTGGCAGACTTTAACGTATATGAGAAAATTATTTTTTTTGCTCCAAAATAATAAATCTTAAATTCCACGTAAACCAATAAGAAATAAGAACAAAAAGCGGGATTTTAAACAAATTTTCAATTCTGCTAATATCGTACGGCATAATAAAATTTAAAAGTAAAAAGACAACTAAACCAATAAATATAGCAAACATTATTGTATGAACAAATTTACCTAAATCAATACAATCCACTTCATCTATTTTATGAAAAATATTAAGGATTGAACACAATAAAAATGACGCTAAGATAGCTATACCTGCTCCAAGTATACCATACATTTTTATCAAACAAATATTAAGCCCAACTGAAACTATGCAAGAAAATAGCGCATTGAGCATCTCAATATAAGTTTTTTTGCTCAAATGATATTTAATATTAATAAATTTAATAAGTTCATGGATAAAAATAGCGGTCACAAAAAATGGCAACAAATATCTTGCTTCATCGTAACTTCCAACAAAAACGATTCGACTTATCATATCAGGGTAATACCAAAACAGTCCAACAATCGGCATAAATATTAAAGTGTATAACTGCATAGTTTTTGTATTAAAATCTCTGATACCGTCTTGTTTTTTCTCATATTTTTCTACAATAACCGGAAACAAAGCAAAATAAAATGTAGAAACAATCTGTGTGATTGTTGCAGAGACAAATAATGAAACAAGACTCGTAACCGCAGTTGCAGTTACATCTTTGTTATATTGGAATATGTATTTGTTTAGATTTAATATATTCCACAAGGACACGTTCGTAACAATCGTTGGAATACTATACTTTAAACTTTCAATGAGAAATTCCCAATTCCAGTTTAGTTTCATGCTAATCATAAGACGAATCTTTTTCAAAATAAATATATCTACAACAACAATACTTGCAGCCATAGAAATCAACAAAGCTTCCGTCCTTGGAATAAAACCTGAGACTAACAAAAACAGCAAAAGCAAAGAAACTTGGTATAAAAGAATACTGGCTGTATATATAAACGGTTTGCTAAAAACCCTAAGCATTTGGTATAAAAATTGTCTCAAACCTGCAGGGAAAATTATTAATAAAGTAAGAAACAGCAGAGATTTACTTATATATAACTTATCCGCAATTAAATCAGAAAATAAAAAATAAACTAAAGCAATAACAGTGTAAGAAACTATAGAAATAATAAACAAATTTGAATAAAACTCGCTTAAATTATCCTGTTCTTTGTATTTTTCATAAAACCTCAGCGCTGTTTTTGCAATCCAATCACTCGTTACAGTACATGTCAGAGCTAAAAGTCCAACGCACAAATTGTACATTCCCATTTCGCTTTTTGAAAGTATATGAGCAAAAAATGGTATTATAAACAACGCATTTAAAATAACCAACAATCTTGAAGGTAAATAATTTAAAAAGCTTTTTAGAATATAAAAATAATATCTAGACAAATTCATTACCCGAAAATAATAACATATTTTATAAATTAAGAAAAAAAATTAATAAAATTAACAAACAAGACATATTTATATTAATGGTTTAATATGTATTTGTGAGGTAATAAACATGAAAAAAATCAAAAAGTTAAATTTACGCATAATAATTTTTGTAATTATCCTAGCTACACTTGTTTCAATACTAGTAAAGTCTAATAATTATGTATTTTTATACCTAAATCCAAACAATAATACCGATGTCTATCCATATATCTCAAAATCTTCCAACGAAATAAATCAAATACTTAATAACGCGGCAAGACTTTTCTCTGAATATATACCTTCTGCTAAAATCCTATATACTAACGGTTACGGATCAGGTTTTCTAAAAAACAACGTCACGGCAAGTGACTACGACTATGGCGCTGGGCTATATATCGGAACATACCAATACGATGGGAAAAATGAGCAAGATATTGCAAACGAAATACTAAAAGCCACGGCTCTATACCAAGCCAACATATACAGCATAGTCAAAAATCAAAAAACAGATTTTTACATACAAAGACTTTCTTCTGACAGAATACTCGGCATAAATAATTCTCAAGATGAAGATTCGAGCCTAATGGCAACTTCAATAAAACAAGCGATGACCCGCAAACCTTACAAGATACAAGTAGGCGACAGCATTTTCTTTATGGATCCAAATGAAATTGTATTCCCAAACTATAATTTTATAAAGTTATACAACAAAGATATATCTTATTATAAAGGATACCGAAAGATGTTGCGGGAACTTACTATTACGATCGACTACTATTGTAATATTACAGATACAAGAACCAATAAGACCTACCCGATAGAAATTGTCGCTTCAGTCGGTAACGGATTAAGGCTTTATCAACCTGAATTTAAATATTTTGTACCAAATGTTTATACAAACATAAAGTCAACAAGTTATGTAAGTAAAATAATGCCAAAGCTTAATGACGATGAATACATAAAAGTACGACTCGGGAATTACTTTCATCATTATGAACTGCTTACCTATGGAGCAGGAAATGTTCTTGGCAGTCCACTAAAATGCGTAAAAAGGCTTCTTCAATGCAGTGATATAATTGCACCAATTTTGCCCAAAGATGTAGTTAATAAAATTAAAGAATACGCATATTCAATAATATCCAGTCCTACTATCGCGGAGTTGAACGACTATTATATTGCAAATGGTATACTTTATAACATAACAAAAGCTACAAGTTTATACGAAGATTTAGAAAAAAACAAAGAGGTAACAACACATATACATAATATGGAAGTAATTTTAAAAGATATGATTAATGATCCACAATTATCATATGATGAACTTAAGCCAATGTTTGAATATCAAAGAGCAATAACAAATGCAAGAAATAATATTTCAGAATTACAGGATGTAATCCACAAAAAATACTGGGAAATTTCACAATATACTTGTAAATTAATGTACAAAAAAATGCCAAACGGAGAAAAAATAACCGAATACTCCAAATATCTTAATAAAGTTTTAGAGGTTGGGGGGATTTACAACATAAAATTCTATAAAGATAAACCAGAACATATATATGTGTTTGCGGATAATTTCACAAAAAGATTATCATTAGAAGAAATTAAAAATTTAGATATCAAAAATGGTTCAAATACAACTATATATAATTCAAACACAAAATTTGAATTCAAAAATCCAAATGATTTTTACGGTAACACGCAGGATATCGAATATGGCTGGGTAAGGTATAAAACGAACAAGTTACAAGATACAATTTACGAAGAAATGGTAAAACAGCTGCTAGGTGATAAAAATAATTATCACCTGAGAATAAGAGCCGGTATGACGAGATAAAACTCTTGACATTGAATTTTGTTCTTAATAAAATAAGACATGTGACGCCGGCATAGCTCAACGGTAGAGCAACGGTTTTGTAAACCGTAGGTTGTAGGTTCGATTCCTATTGCCGGCTATTTGCCTAGATGAGCAAAAGCCCTTGT
>CALVAZ010000090.1 GCA_944325675.1 Candidatus Gastranaerophilales bacterium | reverse complement strand
AGTATCCGTCATACCTGTGTTCAAATCACGAACAACAAGGGTATCTTCAACATTGTTCAAATTATCCTCAATTAAAACAGGCAAAGATGCACTATCCACCTTAAAAGAACGCGAAATTTGCCATTGCCTTTGATTGTTTATAATATTCAACCCCTCGCCCTGAACGCCTTTATAAGAGGTAAAGCTGTCATTTTGCTGGGTTATATTATATGCATGGTCATCTCCTGCGCCTGTCAAGGTCATTCCGCGCCACACGAATTGTATATTTTTAGCATCGTAAACTGCCATTATATGCCTCCTTTATTCTTCTGTGCCAAGAATTTGTTCGACCTGTTCATCTGACGGATCAACGTAGAATAAGAAATCGACCTTTTCACCTACAATTGCGTCATAATAGTAGCCTGTAAGCTTGAATTTCTTAGCGTTATAAGCCTCAGTATCAGTATTCATGATACTGTCTGCACCTGTTCTTATCGGCGTAACCTTCAATTCGTAACCTGTTTGCTCTGAAGTGTTAGCGATTACAAGATTATATGTTTGGAAGCTTCTGAATCTTTTTTCAGCCAAAGTCAAAAGCAGGTTGTTGCCGGTTTCGTCGTAAATCGGTTTTTGGTTGAAAAATTCCAACGCCATCAAGCCCATAGACTTTTTGATATAATGCATAATCATTTGACGCTGTCTTAATTCACCGCCGAGCATTCTTGAACCGATAACCCAGTTATACCCAAAGCTATCTGTCTCTCCGCCGTCAATAGGTGAAACATTTGTATAGTAGGCAACATTGTTTGTATTCATCTCGGAAATTTCGCTGCCGGTATATACTTCAGGCAAAATTCCGCTTAATTGTGTAAACTGTGCAGAGCCGTCTTTGCCGCCGAAATATCCGCAGGTAGAGGTTGATGCAACAGCTGATGCGATAGGTTCGGTTGCTGATTTTCTAAAGATTCCGTAAGCGTAATTGTTTCCGCCGTCGATAATATCTTGAACATCGTCAACATCTGTTACTACAAAATCGCAGAACCTGTCGTTTGTCATACACCAATCGGCAGCTGATTTGATATCCGCTGCTAATCTTGAAACAGGTACAACTTTTGCAAATTTACCGTCAACAGTCTTTGCTCTGTCAAGTGCCTGTGCAACTGTTTGGGTATCGTCCTGCTTTGCAACGATTAAATACTGAACTTGAGAGGTGGTTTGCGTATTGTTTTTTTGGTTAAAAACAGCATTGGCCTCAAGTGCAATTTGCGAAATGGGTTTGAAATCCGCAATAACTTCATCGTATGATGAATACTTTTTGACACCTGTTGAGGGAAATTCCACCGAATCCTGCAAATCGTCAGCGGTAATTTTGCCCACCAAAAGCACATTTTTGAAATACTCCTCTAAACTTCTGCCATCCGGAAGTTTAAAGAGTATGCTGATTAAATTGTCATAAACACTCATTTTTTTCTCCTTGTTTTGTATTTCGACCTTTTATAAAAGTAATTTACCCACGGCAATTAATATTAACATCAAGCAATTTGCCCTCCTCAGGTACAAATTCTGATATGTCTTCAAACTCAAAAACAATTGATGTTTCCTTGCGAAATTCCTGATTGGTTGACGCAAATGAACTCAAATCCATAACTTTCCCTGCCATAAGCTCATTGACGCAAATCCCCTCCTCTGCAAGCTCATAGTGAGAAGATTCCGTATCAAGAAACAACTGCTCGGTATAATCAATTATCTCGTCAGACAAACATTCCGCAACAGTGGGATTCTCTGCCAAAGCAAACGCTGAAAATATAATCTCAATACGATATTGCGCTCTTATATATTCCTTGCCGTCCTTGAAAAATTTTTCAAAACGCTTGTTAAGCCTTTCCCTTGCACCTGTCTTGATTACCACATACGGATAATCCGGCATTTCAAGTCTCAGGCGTTCTCTGAAAATTTTTCCCGATAATTCCGGAAACTTCGCCGTCATATGACTGTTATAAAAGCTGAAAAGCTTTGTTTTAAATTCGTACGTTTTCATCTGTTTTCACCAAATAACCCTTGTAATAACTCATATAAGGCATCTGCCAAAATTCCACCTCACGAACTTCATATACAATTCCGTTTATTTCGACTCTGTCGGTCAGATCAATCCTTGAATCAGTATAAAAAACACCGTTGATATCGTATTTATTACCGACATCGGTTCCCGTAACGGAATCGGGATTTCCCGGCACGAAATACCCTGAAATCTCGCCCGCAGGAGTCCTTCGGCTGAAGCTCGCTCCGCTTAACGTATCAATTTCCGTAGTTTTCTTTTGTAATTTATATTTTTTATTTGAAAAATAATTAATAATAGACACTTGAGGGATTCCTTTTTTTATTTTTTTGTGTTATATTTTAAGAATGCGGGAATTATTATTAATATTAATTTTAATATCAAGCTGGATGTTAGCAGTTGAACCCAACACTTTGAGGGTGGTGACTTATAGTTACAACATTGAAAATCTTAGCGGTAAAAAGGCTGTTCTCGCAGGCGATTTTCACTTCAAAAACAAAAAGCGTATCTTAAAAGTTGTCGAAAAAATTAACGAACAAAATCCTGACTACGTCTTTTATGTAGGTGATTACACCGACAAAATTCCGGCAGATTACGTTATAAAAGAGCTTTCAAAAGTCGAAGGCGAAATCTATTCCGTACTCGGCAACCACGATGATGAATTTGAATTTAGCACCATGCCTAACTTATTGGACAACCGACACATAACCAAAAACGGCGTCACAATTGCCGGTGTTGATTATTATAATCCCGATATTTCAAAAGCAATCGGAAACAGCGGACAACCAATAATCCTATTAAGCCACAATCCGGACATAATAAATAAAGTACCTGAGAGGGTGAATTTGATTTTAAGCGGACACACTCACGGAGGACAGGTAACACTTTTCGGCAAACCATTTGTCACACCTTCAAAATACGGATTCGGCAAAGGACTTGTCCAAAACCGTATGATAATAACAGGCGGCATCGGAACAAGCATAATCCCGATGCGACTTTTTAACCCGCCCGAAATTACCGTTATTGAATTCAAGTAAACTTATTTTCCAATGTGATGCTTACGCTTAAGTCTGTTTTTGTATAAATCGGAATACAATATCTTCAAAAGCGAAGGTCTGTCGAGAGTCGGGTACATAGTACCGTACATGATACCGACATCGTTGTTATACAAATCGATTTCACTGTCATCACGGCCTGAAAACCCGCCAAATTCATTAAGTTTACCCAAAAATCGTGTAATTTTTTCGCCTCTCATCTGGGTAAAAACCGCCGCAGCATATTGATGACGCAAATCGTTTGAGTATAACTTTGGTGAATTTGATACGCTGTTTAAAAAATCGCCGACTTCGTGTTCCAGCAGATCACAAAATTCTTTATCGGAAAAAAGCTCTTTTAAGCCGTAAAAGTTGCTCAATATACCTCCCTGAAAAAGCTCTTTTCGATATCAAATCCCGTTTTCAACAACCCGCTCAAAAGTTTTCTTGCTTGAGGGGAAACCGAGAAATCGGCATTATCTTTAAAGCTCATGGAAACAGAGCCGAGCGTAACGGATTTGAGATTGGAATTGTCGTTGTAATTTTCACTTAATATATAAGCCGCCTGCTCGCAAACAGCATACTTAAGCTTGTCCAACGTGTCATAGATTTTTCCGCGAATAATTCTCGGGAAAGACATCGGCTGGCTTAATTCAAACTTTACACCTATAAACGGAAGCAAATCTATCTGTCTGCTTGCTGTGATAAGAGCCTTTTCTTTTTGCACCGTATCCAGCTCCTCCCAAAAATCCGCACCTAATTTTTCGGAAAAATAATCATCCGCATCCGCAACCGTTACATATGAATTTTTGTACAATTCTATCATAATAAATACCTTTTAAAATAAAGCGGCAGAAGTACACCAATCTGCCGCAGTAAATAACTAAAAGAATCGGAGTTTTAAACTGTTTCGGCAGGAGCCAAAATAGCGAACGGATAACCGTTTACATTACCCTTTCTGGTGACAGGATTTGCTATTTGAACTCCCAAACGCATAACAACACGCAATGCAACCATGTCTTGTTGAGCAAGGTTATAAGCAATTGTGCCGTCAGTGTTTTGGATTATGGCTTCAGTCAAGAGCTTGTATGTAACATCTTGTCTGATTGAATAAACAGCTTTTGAAAAATCACCGCAAACCATTAAGGCTTTTGATGTATCAAAAACGCCGTTATTATCGTAATAAATAGGTCTGCCCACAAGACTTGATGAGGTATTTGTAATCAAAGAAGAATTATACAAAAGACTGTTGTTTTTATCTCTCAAGTCTCTCAAATAAGCCTCAAAAGTAGCATCGGCATAAAAACCGTTAACGACAAATCCGGATTTTTCAACCATAGCCATAAGCCCGTCAACACCGATAATATCAGCCGCAACATCGGAATTGGTTCCAAGCTCAATCACCTGTGACTTAGCTGTTGCACTTTCATATATTGAAGTCGGCCAGCTTGAGGGCTTGTTTGTACCAAAAAGGATTGCCTTATCAATTGCAACACCCATAGCTTCAACGATTTGAGGTTTAATTTCCTCCCAAATATCAAAAGACGAATCATCCAAAACAGCTTCCGGAATAGGAACGATTACAGCCAATTCTTCCGCTGTAAGGGTTAATTTATCCCATTCAGCTTTTGTTGTTTTCTTTTGGGCAGTGTCGCCTGTCAAGAAATACGCATCGGGAAGTGCACTCTGTACAGGCAAAGTTTTTTGTTTTGAAGGCATATTCGGGAGCCTTCTCATAAGCGGTAACAATTTTGAAGCCTGCGGGGTTTCTTTGATAATATCTTTGGAAATTTCCAAAGGAATAAGCGCGTCTGCACCTGTTCTGTCAATAATATTTGCATCTAATGTCATAATTTTTCCTTTCATTTTTGAATAATTAACAAAAAATTTTAAATCTGTACGCAAAAAACAACTATCTGCCTGCGGCCTGTCTTATGAAGGAATTCATAAGCTCAGACGGGCTCAAATTATTAATGGAAGAAGGTTTGAACCCGCCGCCGTGACTTTGCGGCTCTTGCTTGAACAAAATTCCGTTTTCCTGTTTGTAGTTATCAATCCAGCCTTGAACGTCCTCACAGTCAGCAGGGATAATATTTGCTACAAGGTCAGATTTTATACAACCCGATTTATCAAGCAGCATCTGGCGTTTTACAAGAAGATTTTCTTTTTTCAAAGCGTCAAGCTCATCCTGCAAACTTTTCAACTGTTCTTGTGCGGACTCTTTTTCAGCCGTTGAATTTTTTGCGTTAACTCTGTATTTTGCCGCCTCTTTGCGAAGCTCGGAAATCTGTTCTCTCAAAGATGTGATTTCCTCGTTATTTTCAGCACCAGGCTGATTAAATTCTTTTTGCATTGTATTAATCTCCCCAATGAACTTCTACATCAACATTTTTACGTCCGGCAAAAGCTAAGGCGCACTTGACTGTTCTTATAATTGCATTGTTTAAAGAAACAGCCCTGATGTCGTCAACTTTTGCCATGGCAGAGGTAAAAATCTGCTTCAAACTTTCGCCTGACATATTTGAATCAATATCAAGCCCGTAAGCCTGAGGGGGCGTTTTGCTCAACATATAAAACATTTGCAGCAGCGTATCAATATGGGATTTTATCGCATCTGCCTGCAAATCCGCCGTGATATATTCAGGCTTTGTACCGTCGTGGCCTATTGTTATAAAGTCACTGTTAGGGAAGCGTCTTTCGCCCGTTTCGGGGTCCATTTCGGTATTTTCAATGCTGCCTGCAAGTTTCGGATTTGCATGCCTGTTGATTATCTTAGAATTTTGCGAAACTGTCAGCATAACTTCTTCAATAATGCTTTCGCAGGCCTTGTAATCGCTTTCTCCGTAGTATGAATCGCTTTCGGTAGAATTTTTAACCGGAAAAAGTACAAAATCATCCCAAATATTTGAAAAATCATCAACAGGTCTTATGCCAAAGACCTCAATGTCCGCAACGGGGCGGGAAAGTTTTCCGTTTGCAACCTCCCAAACTTCGTTTTCGATATAGCCTTTGTGAATTTTTTCGATATGTTTGTAGATTTTTCCGTCGCGAACTATATCAAAAAAGAGTATGTGTCCCGCCAAATCGTTCAGGTTTCCGTTATTGAACACAGGGAACCAGCAATCAGGGCAGACTGAGAAAATCTTAACCTCATTATCCACAAAAGCCACCTTAAAAAGAGCGTCGCCAAACCTTGAGTTATCAATACAAACCTCTTTTAAAACAGAGATAAAATTATTTAGCAGCGAAATTTTTTCCCAATCGGAAGCGGCACCCTCAGCGACTTTGATTTCAAAATTATTATTAGTAATTAAAAATTTATAAAAATCAGTCAAAGCCCTGAAAAGGTTCACCTCTATCAAACTTTGCGCGGTCGTGCCTGACATCGGATATCGCTGTCTGATTTTTCTCAAAACGTTTGCAAACGGTTTTGCAAAATCACTTCTGTATAAATCTCTGTAGCGGGCGTAATTTTTCAACCTTTCGATATCGTCACCGCTCCACTTTAAGTTTCTGAAATTTTCGTTTATGTCAAAAGTTGTCAGCATAATTTCCCTCTCTGAAAATTCTTTATAAAATTTAAGTAATACTAACCAAAATCAATAACCGATTTTGTATAGGCTGATATGCTCATAGATTGCATATCTCAAAGCATCCATGCAGTCGTCGTTAATCTTCAAAGGTATATCTTCGGAGTTATTCGGATACCTGTAAAGCGAAAATTCGTTAAGCGTCCTTTCGCACCTGTCAGATACCACAACCCTGTCATAATTAATCAAAGACCGAACCTGTGCGATACTGTCTTCGACCTTGGGCTTTTCTTCATGGATTATGAGATTTGTCTTGCGTCTTAAAACTTCGTTTTGTTCGGGGCGGGCGTTGTCACAATTTGCAAAGCTGAAAAATTTTCCGTACTCTTTTTGCTTTTTTTCAATCCATTGAACAACTTTATCCGTGTCAATTCTTGAAGAATAAAGCTCATCTATAACGTAATAGCTTCCGTCCCTGCCGTAACCCAAAAGAATACACGCAGTCGGGTGGTTCCAGCCCCAGTCGATTCCTAAAAAATATTCAAAAATCTCGTTTTTACGGATTTTTTCAAAAATTTTATCTTTGGGTATAACATGCTTTTCCCGACAAAAAGTATCGTAAACAAGCCCCTCTGCAATAACCCAAAGCCCGTCGATTTTTCGTGATTTAAAGGCACCTTTGTAGAGCTTTTCTTGATTTTTAATGAATTTTTCCGACAAATTTGCATTATCCTGCATGGTAAAATGCCAGTATTCAAATACCTCTCTGACGGATTTGTCGCCGTCCAAGTAGGGTTTAATTTTTTCAAGATAAAGCCAGTGGTTTGAGCTTTCGGGGTTTGAATCGGCAAATGCTCGGGAATTTTCAGGAGTAAGCCTGCTGAGAGCCATATTATAAAAATTATAATTGTGTTTTGGCAATTCATTTGCATACCAAAAATCCCAAGTTCCGCCCTGAATTGCAGAAACACTGTCGGCTTTGCCGCCACCCGTTACAAGACAATTGAAAACTTTGCCGAAAAGTTTTATATCCATCTCTCCGCTTGCGGAATTATAACGGACTTTTCCGCCGAGATAGTTTTCTATATAGGGCTTTAATTCAGACAAAACATTGTTTTTTACGGAATTTTTTGAGTAACCCGAAAAAACCTTCAGGTAGTCGTTTCCGATAAAATCGAAAATTTGCGGGATTTTTTGGATAATGTTTGACGTCTTACCGCTTCTGACAGCGCCGTCCAACAGGGTAAAAAGCGGAAATTCACAAGGTAATTTGCTCAAAAAAGCCCTTGATTTTTTGCTGTATCTGCTTTTTTCCCACTTAATCATCAGAAATATTTCCCAAATCGCTCATCGCGCTTAAATATGCTTCTCTAATTTCACTGTCTGCAAAAGACTCCTGCTTTTCGCCCATATCTGTAATATTTTTAGCCAAAAACGCCGTATATGTTGCATTATAAAACCCTCTCATCGCAAGGTCATTCAACATGTCCTTTTGCAATGCTTTGCATTTTTTGTAAGTTTCATAAAACTCTTTGTGCAACTTGCACCACTCATTTATCTCGTCAAGACAAACGCCGATGTTTACGGCAAATCTCTCAAAAGTCGGCAATACATTCGCAACTTCAACGTATTTTATTGTATCTGACTTGCTCTCAACCGCTTTTTCGTAAGTATGGGGGATGTTGAAAAAGTCGAACATCTTTTTGCAATACGATTTTTTATACCTTTTTTTCATATATTTTTCTCATAAAAAACAGGACCCTTAAAAAAGAGTCCCTTAATTCACATTCTAACTTTAAACGATAACTCAGATTTAAACAAGTGTGAGAAGGTGTGAGAAGGTGTGATAAGGTGTAAGAAAGTGTGAGAGGGTGTGAGAGGGTGTGAGGGGGTGTTGTATGTTGTTCCCATCTCCCTAGGGGGAGAGGGTAGAGGTTGAATGAGCGAAGCGAAGTATCAACCTCGGGCGAGGGGGATAAATGTATATTGTTGAGTTGAAGTTTCAAGCTAAAATTTTTGTAGTTGCTTGTAAAGGGATGTATGTTGTTCCCTCTCACTAGAGGGAGAGGGTAGAGGTTGAATGAGCGCAGCGAAGTATCAACCTCGGGTGAGGGTCATGCAATTTACCCCTCACCTGAATTTCTAACCTCGCAAAGCTCGCCAAGAAATTCTATCCTCTCCCACAAGGGGCGAGGAGATATATTTTTGTACCACTCTCACTAGAGATAGAGAGGTAAAGGGTTTAAAAAATATAGACGGGTGGGGGATAGACACAAGTATATCAGCATATTATCCTAGACACATAAACGGAATTAACGAATAGCGGATATACACTGTTTAATGAGCTTAGAGGGAGTAAGATGGAAGATAAAATAGTCATTAAACTTAAAGACAAAACCCTTTTATTTAAAATAAAAAAAATCAGACAAGCCGGAATAAATATTACAGAGCTTATTTGCGGCTGGATAAGGGATTATGAAATACCAAACAAAAATTAAAGGTGCAAAAAGTTGTTAATAAGTTGCCACAAAGATAATTTGGAATTATCATTGTAATATGATAAAGCAGCTAAAGTTAAAAGATTACATTTTAATAGACGAATTAACGGCGAATTTTGACGGCGGGTTGAATATTATTACGGGCGAAACCGGTGCCGGCAAAAGCATTTTGATAAACGCAATTGACCTTGTATTTGCCCCGAGAGTTTCAAAAGAGGTTATCAAAACAGGCTCCGAAAAAGCTGTGATTGAGCTGGTTCTTGAAAACACCAAGCATAATCTTAACAGCTTTTTTGAAACAAACGGCATTGACAATTGGGGCAACGAAATAGTTATAACAAAAGAAATTACGCCAAATGCCGTTCGCTCAAGGATTAACGGAACCCTGGTCAGCACCGAAATTCTAAGAAGTCTGCGCAGCTTGTTTGTGGATATCCATTCCCAACACCAAACGTATTCCTTTATGCAGCCAAAATATCATATCAACCTGCTTGATTCATACGGAAAAGATACCTACGGGCCTAAACTTCAGGAATATAAAACCCTTTACGGTGAATATACAAATCTGAAAAACGCGCTTGAAGCAGCCAAAAATTCCGCCGATATGACGGAATCTCAGCTTGAATTTTTAAAATTTCAAATAAATGAAATTGAAGCCGCGGAAATTAAATCACCGACAGAGGATGAAGAATTGGCAAGTGAGCTTGAAGTTTTGGAAAATGCCGAAAAATTGAAAGAGCTTACAGGCACCTCTTATTGGGCGCTAAACGGTGATGACGGCTCTGTCGTAGACGGATTAAACAAGATTAAAGCCAACGTCTCAAAGGCCGCGCAATATGATTCAAAACTAACCGACCTTGAACAATGTATAATAGATGCGGCAGAAGCCTTAAAAGAAGCCGCAAGTGAGCTTAACCGATACAGCCAAAACCTTGAAAATGATATCGAAAGACTTGATAATATCCAAGAAAGACTCTACCTGCTTGACAAACTGAAACACAAATACGGCGGGACTTTGGAAAATGTCTTGACTACCTACGAAAATCTTTCAAAAGAGCTTTCTTCAATAGAGTTTTCAACCCAAAATATCGAGGAACTGGAGCAAAAAATTAAAGAAAAAGAGGCGGAATTAACTGATTTAGGTCAAATAATAAGCAACTACCGCAAAGATTTTGCGCAAGTTTTGTCTATGCAAATTCAAGAAAAATTGGCACTTTTAGAGCTTCCGAAATCAAGATTTAAAATTGATGTGAGCGAAAAACCGCTTTCCGCAGACGGGCTTGATAACGTGGAATTTTTAATCTCAACAAACGTTTCAGAGGATTTGAAACCGCTTGCAAAAGTTGCCTCCGGCGGTGAAATTTCCAGAGTTATGCTTGCGATAAAAACAATTTTTGCACAAAACGACGATATTGATACCGTGATTTTTGACGAAATTGATACTGGGATTTCCGGCAAAGCCTCACAATCTGTTGCAGACGAGATAGTTGAGCTTTCAAAATACCATCAGATAATTTTGATAACCCATCAGGCGATAATTGCCTCCAAATCCGACAAACATTTTTACGTAAGAAAATCTCAAACCGATCAAACAAAAGTTGAGGTGTACGTTTTGACGGGCGATAATAAGATTATGGCACTGGCAGAGCTTGCGGGTGGTGAGATTAACGAAAAATCAATCGAATTTGCCAAATCACTCGTAAATTGCTGAGGTCATGGAAGATAAATTATACCCCTCTCCCTAAAGGGAGAGGGTAGAGGTTGAATAAGCATAGCGAAGTATCAACCTTGGGGGGATTAAATGTATATTTTGGGGTTGAAGTATAAAGCTAAAGCTTTTGTTATTGCATGTAAGGGAATGTTATAGCTTGTACCCCTCTCCCTTAAGGGAGAGGGTAGAGATTGAACGAGCATAGCGAAGTATCAACCTCGGGTGAGGGGGGATAAATGTATATTGTTGGGTTGAAGTTTTAAGCTAAAGTTTTTGTGGCTACTTGTAAAGGGATGTTGTATGTTGTACCCCTCTCCCTCTAGGGAGAGGGTAGAGGTTGAACGAGCATAGCGAAGTATCAACCTCGGGTGAGGGTCATGCAATTTACCCCTCACCTGAATTTCTAACCTCGCAAATGCTCGCCAAGAAATTCTTTCCTCTCCCACAAGGGGCGAGGGGGGTAATGTATATTTTTTGTGGTTGCATGTAAATGGATGTTGTGTATTGTACCCCTCTCCCTTGAGGGAGAGGGGTAAAGAGCACGACGACGGGCAACAAAAAAAAGACACCTTATGGGTGTCTTTTAAAAATGGTGGGCCCGGATGCTTTAATCGTAGGCGAGGTACGAGCCGTACGAGTATAGTATGCGCAGATTTTCTTAAAATTCAAGCCGTTTTACGGCGTAGAATTTAGAAAAGCCAGCAGAGACGCAGGCTCGACGGGCAACAAAAAAAAGACACCCATAAGGTGTCTTTTTTAAATGGTGGGCCCGGAGAGACTCGAACTCTCACACATTGCTGCGCTAGATCCTAAGTCTAGTGCGTCTACCAATTTCGCCACAGGCCCGCGTTTACTAATCTATCGCAACCAATCTCGATTGTCAATAGTGTAATAAAAAAGGCCTCTGAAAAGAGACCTTTATACCATTCCTTCTTTTACCGCTTTGACCGCTGCTTGCACCCGATCGTTTACGCACATTTTTTGTAAAATCGAACAAACATGCGCTTTTGCCGTGTGTACGCTCACGATTAATTCCTTTGCAATTTCTGTATTACTTTTGCCGGTCACAAGATGCTTTAGGACTTCATATTCACGTTCTGTCAACGGAACTCTGCCCTCACCTTGCGATTTATTCGGCAAGAAGCCAATGTTTTCTGCTTTGGGAAGCGAATTAAGCGCCATTTGCGCGACCATAGGGTCAATCCAACACACACCCTCGTAGACATCTCTTACTACATCCGCAAGTTTTTGCGGATCTATATCTTTCAGGCAATATGCGTTTGCACCGGAGCTTAACGCCGCCAAGACTTCTTCCTCTCTGTCGTGGGAGGTTAGGGCAATTATTTTAATATCGTTTGAAAACTCTCTTATTTTCAACATTGCCTCTATACCATTCATGCCGGGAAGACCTAAATCCATCAACACAACATCCGGTTTGGTTCTTTCTATCAATTTAAGTCCCTCGATAGCATCCTCGGATTCTGCCACCACGTTTAAATCAGGGTTTGCGTTGAGTGCGCATCTTAAGCCTACTCTGGTTAGTTTGAAGTCTTCCACAATAACTATTTTGATGAGTTCTGTCTTTTTTTCTGATGTTGAATTTGTCATTTGCGTTTACCTCTTTTCTTTGATAAGTCAATTTAAGAATAGCCGGAATTTTTATTCCATTACCCAACAGGGCAATATTGGGTTTGTTTTTTGTCTATTAGACAAAATATATTTCGTGCTATAATTATTTATACTTATTAGGGGGATAACATGTTTGATTTTTTATTCGGGAAAAAACAAAAAGAAATTAAGACAGATATAAAATTAAATGAAATTTACTCAAAATTATGCAAAAGTTTTGAGGTAGAAAATATTCCAGAAGACAGGAAAAAGTATCTGAAAAATATTGTTCGTCAAAACGGTTATCTTCCATACCCATATTTCAAAGCTCTTGATGAGCTTACGGATGCGGAGGTGCTTTTTGCACTTCAAGAAAAATGGGTTCAAAACGGAGTTTTTGACGGAGAAAGGTTCAATTTTGAACCCGGTAACTTGAGTGTATTGGCACGCAACGGAGAAAAAAATTCCGATTGGATAAAAAAAGAAGGGCATGATATAAAATTAATAAACCTTGCAGGTCTCGGAAATCACAAGGATTCTGCGGGAAAATTCATGGATTGGCTAAAGCAGCTTTTGATTTTGCCGTCAGGGAATTTAGATAATGGTATTTACTCAACCACAATATATCTGATACCTTTTCATCCCAGAGAGTTCGGCTGTGCTTATTTGCCGAAAAGCTCCGAGGTGAGTGAAAATCTTTTGGACAAAAAAATTGAAGAAATCACTGGGTTAGACGCCAAAGGTCAGGTTAAAACATTCATTCAGATGGCACAGCTTGCGGGGCATCCGGTGATTTATGATATTTTGCCGCAAACCGGAAGATTTTCAAAGGCAGTTTTGGCAAACCCTCATATCGCAAGATGGTTTGATATTTCTGCACTACAAAAAGAACTCGATAAAAAAGTCGATGAAGTTGCAAAACTTATGGGGGATGTTTTTGACGCCGAAGATATCGAAGTAGTGAAAGGGATATACAGGCAAGGCTCCTCATCTTCAGGTGATTTGAGCGAATATTATAAAAATATTCTCAATAATTTTGAAAACAAAATGGATGAATTTAAAAAAGAATATTCCAACAAAATGCTCGAAAAGCAAAATCAATTAAAAATTCAAAAAAGAGCAAAAGAAATTGTTGCCAAAATCGAAAATGTTAAACCTGATAAAAAATTATGCGAGGATGATATTACAAAACAGCTCGATATTATCCAAACACTGATAAAAGAAGGTCTGTGGCCGGCACCGGGCGGAGCATGGTGTTCTGCGGGTCATCCGATTTATGACAAAATGAGTGAGTGCGGCGGTTATCCGACCTTCAAACATTACGATTATAAGGGGGAAGATGTTACATGCTTTGCAAATTTGGACTGTCAAACGCCTTATTACTTTGCGTTCTTGGAGAGCGGAAACTTCAATGAGCCGGTTATTGAATATTTCATCAATTATATGCAAAAACTTCAAGAAGAATACAACTTTGACGGGTTTAGGGTGGACCATATAGACCACGTTGTTGATACTGTTTCGGAATGCGGGGGAACTCCGATAAGTTACAGGGCTCCAAGGGTTGTTTTGGGAAGATTAAACCGTGCTATGAAGCAGAAAATACCTTACTTTGGCACCTTGGCGGAATATATGCTTTGGGATAATTTTTATAAAGAATACCATCAGGATATGGGATTTGACCTGCTTTGGGGTAATGATATCGTATCTCAAGCGTCTAAAACTCCCGAAGTTATCATGGAAGACAACCAGTATTTGACAAATTACAATGTGAAGCTTAAAAATCATTTGTCAATTTTAAAAACATACAACAACCAAGACGGAGAATTTCGCTGTATTGACCAGTATCCCGGACAATTGGGCGAGGAGGGTGCATTATTCAAGTGGTTTAAGTATAAATTTTTACCGGGCGGAAAATTCGCTCAACGACCGATTTTGTACGTGGATGGCGATGAAAGCTTTACACAAAGAGGTATTGAGCATGCTATCGGCGAAGAAGTTTCCATGCCAAGAGAAAATAATCAGGAATTTTTCGATAAATTTAATGCAATTGACGTGTTTGTAAAAAATAATCCGATAATTACAGACGGCGAAGCTCAGGTAATTGTTCAGGAGGATGACGGTTTTGCAGCTTGGCTTATATCAAAAGAGCCGCTTAAAACAGCCTTTTTGGTAGCAGCAAATTATCATTACCCTGTTGAAAAGGTTAACAAAACAGACGAAAACGGTAATTCTTATCAGGAATGGACTGAGGGTGAAGCCGTTTTGAACAAAATTATTCATCTGCCCGTGGATTATACTATAGTTGGAGAACACGTATTGAAAAATGATAAATTTGAAAAAGTAATTTGTGAAAATTGCGGCTCTGATTTAACACTAAAAGAGCTTAACTGCGGTCAGTTTAGGATATTTGAGCTTATAAAAAAATAATTTTTTAATTGTTAAAAATCATACATATGCTTGACACCTTTTGAAAAAATTGATATTATAATCGCATTAGTAAAGATAAAAAATTGTTCATAGCTTTATTAGTACAAAAAAGAAAGGTGAAAAGATTATGACAAA
>CALVAZ010000089.1 GCA_944325675.1 Candidatus Gastranaerophilales bacterium | reverse complement strand
AGTCGAAACACTAAATATAAATAGATTCATTAACCCCAAAAACATATAAACTCCTAAATAATAAACACTAAAAGAGACCATTAGGATGCAGAAAACGACCCACTCACTTGTGAGTGGTTTTTTTTATGTCTGAAAATTGCAAAAAGCTAATTTATTACGATAAGGTTCCTTGTGTAATCTTCATTCAGTGGCAGTTTATACTCAATTATATCAATTATTTTGGCTTGATATTTTTTTAATATTTTTTCGGCTTCCAAAATTTCTTCAGGCGTTTTACGGGATTTATACGCTACAAAATATCCGCCATTTTTTAATAGAGGAAGTGCATATAAGCAAATTTTATCAAGCGATGCCACCGCACGCGAGGTTATAATATCGAATTTTTCATGCATATTTTCGGCTCTGTTGCATATTGTTGTCAGATTTTTAATGTCTAATTCTTGTTTAATATTTTCTATTGCATTAATTTTTTTTCTTATACTGTCAAGGGCTGTTACTTGTATATTTTGGTAGGTTAAAGCGATAGGTACTGAAGGGAAACCTCCGCCTGTTCCTATATCAAGAAGTCTGTATGTTTTTTCAGCAGACAGGTATTTTCCGATGAATTTATCTATTGCAAGACTATCAAATACATGTTTTTCCCACAAATACTTCTCGTCATTTTTAGAGATTAAATTGACATAGGAGTTTTGTTTCAAAAATGCCTGCATATATTTGTCATAATATTCTTTATTTTTCAAGTTCTTTAAACCTTTCTTCTCCGACTCGCATTTTAATATCTTCTATTCTTTGTAAAATTTTAGCGGCATTTTCTTTGTAAAGACCATTTTGAGCGTAATTATAGGCATGTTTGTAATTTTTTAATGCGGATTCATTTTCTTTTCGGTTAAAATAAAAATCTCCCAGTGCTGTCGATGTTGCAATTATGTAAAATGGTTCATTTAAAGTGTTTGCGTAGCTAATTGCATTATTGTAGTACTCAATGGCTTTTTCAGGGGTTTTAGCAGAATAAATTTCTGCAAGTTTCATAGAAGTTGAATATAAACCATTCAGATTTTTTGTTTGTTCATCAAGTTTGTAGCTTTCCAAATAGTATTTGACAGCAGTGTCTGATTCGCCTATATCATCGTAAAGTGTTGCTATATTAGATAACGCTCCGGAAAGGTAAGTGTTTACTTTGGGGTTTGAATCCAAGTTTATGCATTTTTTGTAATATTCCACTGCGGTCTTGTCGTCGCCTCTGTCCTCGTTGACCAGTGCAAATTTGAAATATAATTCGGAGAGAACTGATTTATCAATGTTTATCGGGCTTACTTCAAGAGCCTTTTTATAGTAGTTGTAAACCAGATTACTGTCACTGGTTAGGTTTGCAAGTGAATTGAGAACTTTAATTCTTAATTCATCGGAGATATTGTTCTTTTCTATTTCCGTCAGAAGTACTTTTGCCTGTTCTTTTTTGAATGTCATGTAAAAAATATTTGCTATGTGGTATTTTGTTTCATTAATTTTTTCAATATCACCGGTTGAGCTATAAAAATCTCCGGCCATTTCAAAATATTTTTGTGCGTCGTACCAATCAGAAATGTTTTGGTAACTAAATGCAAGTTTAGTATATATTGTAGGAAGATATGTGTAATAATCTTCGTCGTTATTTAATTGGAGTGCTTTTAAGTAAAGAGAGATTGCGTGTTTGTGATTAAAGGAGCCCTCTTCTTTTTTGGCCAAATTCATCAATTCTGTTAAAGATAATTTATTTTCTTCTTTTTCCTGTTTAGCCCTTTCATCACTGAAAGTCAAAAAGTTTTTGATTGAATCGGCAATTTTGTCAAGAACGCCGTATTCATCGTCTTCAAAAATAAAAGACATTGTTTTTATTTTCTCTTTGGAATTGTCATTTAAGTTTTCGCTTGTTTTGTCGATAACTTGTGTTTGTCCGTAATCTTTAACTTCAGTGCTTTCGGAAATATCTTTTGCTGTGAATTGATATTTTTTAGGAATAAACATATTGTGGTATTCAATTTCATTTCTCATAGTTTGTCTGGAAACAATAATATCTCTTTCCAGCGGTTTGAGCGGTAATTGTGTTTCATACAGATCAATGCAGCCCTGATGAAGTTTTATTGCAACATTTGGCGGAATTGAATTTTCTGCAATATTTTTATAGTAATCTTTCAGATATACATATTCTTGGAACCTGTCAAGTACAAGGTTGTTTTGGAAGAAAATCATTTTTTCTTCATTCCATAGATTAAGTGTTTTTAGAAGTTTAACAGTTATCGGGTGCCTTATAACGGTCAAAAATCTGAATAAATGCCCGCTTACAGGATCTATAAGTGCGAGAGCTTCTCTTAAAATAAAATCGCTAAAACTTAAAAAGCTCTTTGAATAACCGTCTAAAAATTCTCCGGGTGTAAGGCTCCTTAGTTTCATTATTTTTATTGCAAGTGAAGTATAGAAAAAATATCCTCTTGTTTGTTTATATAATTCATCAGTTAGGGGGCCTATTTGTTTGAAATCTTCGGCCCTCAAATATTTTTCAAATATCGACTTGTTTAGTGCAAGAATTGTGACTTTATCGTACTTTATTCTGCCTTCAAAATCAGTTAAGTCAAAAATTCTTGATGTTAATATGATTTTTATGTTATCAAAATTACAAAGGTGTGATATAAACCCCATAATTTCGGTGCGATTGCTTTTCAAAATTGCATCAAAAGAATTTATAACAACAACTGCAGGCTTATTCATTGTTTGGAAATAAGCATTAATTTTTTGTGTAAAGTTTTCTGATTTTATTTTAGGGGTATTTATTTTTTCAAGAGCAGATAGTTTTTTAAATTCTTCGAAAAATGATAACAAAATATCGTCTAATATGGTTGTTTCAAAACAATTATATTCAAGTGTGACTGTACAATCATTGTCCAAAGCTGTATCTAAACAGTGATGAACAATGCTTTTTTTGCCTGTACCTAAAAAACCGTTAACCAAAAGCAGCTTGGAGCTACATTTTAGAAAGTCATAGATATTTTCTATTTGTTTTGTATTATTTTCAAGCACAAATTGGTTAATGCCGCTGATGTCGTTTTTAGAAAGTGTTTTTTGATCAAATTCCTGATTGATAAAAGAATAGTCCATAAAGCTATATTAAATGATTTTACATTTTTTTGCAAATTTGTTTTAAATAATTGCACTTTAGTTTTTTTAATAGTATTATGTTGGTAGTAAACGGGGAAAATAATGGAATTTTTCAGAAAAAATCAAAGAATAATAGTTGCAATAATAGCAGTAACCTTTATAGCCTGGACAGTAGGATTGATGCTGCTTCCGGTTCTTATTAAGTAAATATGAATATTACCAGAACTTTAAAAATAGTTTCAATATCGTTTCTATTGTTGTGTGTATTTAATTTGGTAATTGCACCGACAGTTTGTTATGCGTCTAATGTTTCACAAAAACAAGCACAAACAAAGGAAAAGATTAGGCAGCTGAAGATTCTGGAAAGTGCTGAAAAAAGTAAATTGTACAAAAATCAAAGAAAATTAGAAGATACTTCAAATAACCTTCAGGCATCCAAAAATCAGTATAATAATATCGAAAGTCAATTGAACGCTTTGGAAAATGATTTAGCAAGTGCTACCAGTGAATTTAATTCGATTGATGCTCAGTTGAAACAGAGAATAAGACAGGTCTTCAAAGCTCAAAGAACAGGGATGTTTGAATTGATACTTTCTGCAAAAGATTTGAATTCTTTACTTGATGTTATTTATTTTGAACGTCTTATTATCAGAAATGATTATAAACACATGGTTTCAGTGAAAGAAAAAGCAAAGAAAATCGCGCAAATGAAAAAGGATGTTGAGGCAAAGAAAAAGTATCTTGCCCAATCAATAAAAACAATAAATTCTCAACAGCGTGATATTGAAAAAGCTATTGCTCAAAACCAAAATATGATTAATAAGCTCAAAACCGACAGAAGATACTATGAGCAAACAGAGAGAGAACTTGCAAGACAGTCTGAAAATTTGCAGACTTTAATTAGCAAAAAACCTCAAGATACTTCTGTAAAAGTTTCATCTTCAGGTTTTATAAAACCTATTGGAGGAAGAATTACGTCACCATTTGGATGGCGTACGCACCCTATTTTTAACAGCAGGACATTCCATTCCGGCGTTGATATAGGAGGACCGAACTATGGTAATATAATGGCTTCAAATTCAGGCAAGGTTATATATTCCGGTTGGTACGGCGGTTATGGCAAAGTTGTCATAATCGATCATGGAACAATCAACGGTACGCCGATGACAACCCTGTATGCTCACATGTCTACAATAAAGGTCAAGCAGGGTGATTACGTGCAAAAAGGTCAAGTCGTTGGGCTTGAAGGTACAACAGGATACAGCACCGGGCCTCATTGTCATTTCGAAGTCAGGATAAATGGCAAACCTAACAATCCGTTAAATTACATTTAAGAAGGTAAGAATTGAAAAGAATATTTGTTGCAATTTTAATAGCTTTATTTACCGGGACGTATGTTCAAGCCGCTGACCAGGTTGAAGTCATGTACCAAAATATAAGTGATGTCGATCAAAAATTCTTCCAGTCTTCTGCTGTTCCTACCCCAGAAGTTGAAGTAATTAAACCGGATGATAACATATCTTCTTCTGATAAAAATGATGATGAGCATATGCCGTTTTTCAAACAAACCAGATTAAAGATTCAAAATGCTCTCAAAAAACGCGACAAACGAGCTGAAGAAAGACGTTTACGCAAAGAAGCAGAAGAGTTTCAAAAAGATTTAGATGGCGGTGAAATTGAAATTGACGATTTAGAGTCTGATATAGAGCAATATGTTGAAGATAATGAAAATGAAGTGCCGGTATCTGACGTTAAAAAAGACCAAAACTCCAAAGAAAAACTTGAATTGGTTGGTGGTGTAAAAGAACAAGCAACAGAAAATGAAATGCTTTTGGATTGCGAAGACGTTTCACTTAATGAAGATACCGGTGATATTGAAGCGACAGGAAATCCTGTTCTTATATTTCCCCCTCAAAAAGTAAAGTTAACAGCAGACAAAATGATTTATAACAAGGACGCTAACATATTGAAAGCAATTGGAAATGTTGTTCTTACTAAAGATAATATGCCGGTCTATGGCGATTTTATTCAGGTTAACATGAATGAAGAAAATATTTTCATGGACAATATAGTTGTTTCACCTCCAGCTTTTAAAATCCGTGCACAAAAGGCGGTAAGTGATAACAGTAAAATTGTATTAAATAACGGTAAGATATATTCTGAAAAATCAAATAAGTTTAATTTTATTACCAGAATGATTGGTCCGGATTTTACAAAAATGATTATCAGTGATGAGGATAAGAACTTATTGTTTTCAGGAAATGGTGAAGATACAAAGTTGAAAATTGTGGCATCTGATATCAATATCAACGCCAGAAAAGATCATGATACCGTCCAAATAAAAGATGCAGAGATATACCATAATGACAAATATTTGTTTAGATTTCCATCTTTTACTGCTCATACAAATAAGGAACAGGAATATTTTGAGGCTAATTATCCGGAATTTGGTTCTCAATCGCGTTTTGGTATGTTTGCGGGGCCTGGTTTTGTGTTTGATGCACCTTTTGGTTCTGTCGTTAAACTTATTCCTCTTGTAAACTACAAAGATGATTTTGGTATTGGTGGTGCAATCAAATATAAGACCGCATTTAATGAAACGAATCTTATGTATGGTACCGGTTCTGATATATTCTTCTTAAAGGGGAGACAGAAATTGGATGATAACTTATCATTACAATACGGTTCGAATGCTTATATGGATGAATGGTTTCTTGGTCGAAGAATGCCCAAATATTTGGCGGAACTTGTCTACGACAAAGGTACGACTATAAAAGATTTTGTTGCGGAAGGTAAAGATTTAACTTTCAGAAACAGAATTTCAGGCGCGTATGCTCATGATGGTGAGTGGAACATGTCTTCTGAAAATATACAAAGCAGTGGAGTCGGGACTATGCGTTTTAGGTATATGGCTGAAGCTGAACAGTCATTATACAAGTACGAAGATGCTGAAAAACGAAAATTGCTGGAGTTGAGTCTGGTAACACAGGGTTCGGCAGCTGTATATGGAACCGGTGACACTCAATTTATCGGGCGTATTGGACCTCGTATTCACTCGCAGTATAAGTATTGGATGCAAGATATTGCTTATTTTGTTTCCGGATATTCTGATCATACTCCGATGCCCGTATATGATATGTATCGTTATGGACATTCAAATATTCGTATAAGAGAGGCTATCAGATTGAATAAATATATTACCGTTGGTTGGTCCGGTTCTATAACCCTTACAAATGATTCCCCCAATGGGAATTTGTTCCAAGAAAACACCTTTATGGTTTCTCTTGGGCCGGATGATTTAAAAGTTAATTTGGGATATGATTTTATGCGTAAAACAACTTACTTTACGGTTGCGGTAATGTTTGATACAAAGGGAACGACTGTTGAGTTTGACAAAATGGAAATAAAAAATCCCGAACGTTTAGGGCGTTCAGATCGCAAGAAAAATGAAAATGATATAGCATTTGAGCAGACGGGAACCCGTGGGCCCAAAGTGGCCCCAAAACTTCAATATGCACAAGTTATAGATATAGAAGATCCTGATAAGGAAAGTATATAATGAGTTTGAAATCAATAAAAGAAGAATTAATTGAATATGGAAGACTCGCCGGAAACAAAAATTTCACACCGGGAGTCTCCGGGAATATGTCAGCAAGATTTGGTGATAAGATCGTTATCACAACTTCCGGTTCTGCCAATGGGTACCTTACAAAGGATGATTTTGTGGTTATTGATTACGAAGGTAATGTTGTAAGAGGTAATAAAAAGCCTTCAAGTGAAAAAATGCTGCATGTTAAATTCTACTCAATGCGTCCGGATGTTAACTATATAATCCATGTGCATTCTCCATATTTAAGTTCATTTGCGTCAAGCGGAAAGGCTTTAGATGAGCCGATTATGGCTGAAAATGTGTTTTATTTTGGACATATTCCATTAGCAGAATACGGTTTGCCGTCATCCATGGATTTGGTGGAAAAAACATCTAAATATTTCAATGATTTTGATGCTGTTTTGATGGCAAATCATGGATTTATCGTTGGGGATAAAACAATAAGAGGAGCGTATTTAAAGTTAGAATTGGCAGAATCTTATGCGCAAGTTGTATTTAACACGAGAGTTTTGGGTGGTGCAGTCTTGCTGAATGATAAACAGGTAGAAGATATAAATATGTTGAAACGAGGTAAATAATAGTGTCAGTAATGTTAGAAAGTAAACAGGGATTAATCGCGGGTGACGGGACATTGCCGGTTAAAATGGCGCAGTATGCACATGACAACGGTTTTGAAGTCGTTTGTATTTCTTTGGCTAATGATAATTTGAAACAGCTAAAAAAATATTGTTCAAGAGTATATTCTTGTCATCCGGGAGAAATAAATAAAATAGAAAAAATACTAAAAGATGAGGAAATAAAACAGGCAACTTTTCTTGGAAAGGTTCATAAAAGAGTGCTTTTGCAGCTATATAAATTTGATGCGAGGGCAATTGAGTTGCTGAAAACTGTAAAAAGACTAAATGATGATGAAGTAATGCTTTTGATTGTCAGAGAATTTGAGAAAGCCGGTATTACGGTTTTAGATCAAACAATTTTTATTAAAAATTTGATGATTCCCGCAGGAGTTCTCGGGAAACATAAACCGACTCAGGAACAATTGGAAGATGTTAATTACGGTTTTTGGCTTGCAAAGGAAATGGGCGGAGTAGATGTTGGGCAGTCGGTTGTAATCAAAGATAAAATGATTATGGCTGTTGAGGCTATTGAGGGAACTGACGCTTGTATAAGACGCGGTGCTAAATTTGCCAAGAAAAATGCTGCTGTGATAAAAGTTTCAAAACCAAAACAGGATAAACGTTTTGATATCCCGGCTGTTGGTTTGAGAACTTTAAAAACAATGAAAAAGTATAAGGCAAATTTGTTGGCCGTAGAGGCAAATGAAACTATAATTGTTGATCAAGAAAACGTCATCAGGTTTGCAGATGATAACGATATAGTGATTATGGCTGTGTAGATATGAAGAAACTTTTTGTTATTACAGGTGAATATTCAGGTGATATCCACGCAGCCCATGTTGTGGATGAGCTTAAGAAAATATACCCTGATGTTTTGGTAGAGGGTATTGGCGGTGAAAATCTGAAAAATGCAGGAGTTAAGCTTTTTTCTGATCACAAAAAAATGTCTGCAGTCGGCATTTCGCCTAAAATTATTTTTGATCACCTAACACTTGGTAAACGATTGGTTGACTATTTGAAAGATGAATTCAAGCCGGATCTTGTATTATGTATTGATTACGGGGTGTTTAATCTAAGTGTTGCAAAATTTTTAAAATCTGCAGGTATAAAAGTTTTCTATTATATTCCCCCGCAGGTTTGGGCTAGTAGAAAATGGCGTATAAATACTATCAAAAAATACATTGATAAAGTTTTGTGCATATTTCCTTTTGAAAAACCTATGTATGAAAGTTATGGCATTGATGTTCACTATTGCGGTCATCCGCTTGTGTCTCAACTGCCGCCCAAAGCAGATAAGAGTGAATTTTTTAAAAAACATGGTTTGGATTTGAATAAAAAACTTGTGTCTGTTTTCCCTGGCTCTCGTGTTTTTGAACTAAAGCAGTTGATGACAATTTTTATAAAATCTGCCAAAGAATTGCAAAACAATCATCCTGAATTGCAAATTTGTATATCTCATGCACCTAATCTATCTGATAATGTCTATAATAAATACTTGAAAAATACTGATTTTAAGGTAATAAAGGGGGAAAATCAAGCATTATTAAGCTGCTCGGATGCTTTGATTTTAGCGTCAGGGACTGTTGCTTTAGAGGCATGTTTGTATCAAGTACCTATGATTATTGCATATAGGGGGCCTTGGCTTTTCTATTTTATATATCTTTTAGTACGTTGTATTAAAAAAGTTTCACTACCCAATATTATTGCTGATAGGATGATTGTTCCGGAAATTATACAAGGTGCCGTCACTGTCCAAAATATTTCTTATCAGATAGAAAAAACTCTATATAATGAATCATATCGTGCGGATTACGTACGTCAGCTCGGAGAAGTTAGGGAGTTGTTGTCGAATAAAAATTCTTCTTTAGAGGCTGCAAAAGTTATTGCAGATGAGTTTCGTAATAATTCTTAATTTGCTGAACTAAATTTTGCAATATTTGTGTATATTTTAATTTAATATATATAAGTGATTGATATGGTTAGTGGTATACCAAATATTGTTAATAATCAGGCAAAAAGTCCTTTCTCCGTGATAAAAAATAATAATAGTGGTTATTATATTACTCAGGAAACAGCTAAGGACATATATGATGCTGCAGAAAAAAATGATGAAAAAAAAGGTAAAAAATTAGGCCTTATTATTACATCTAGTGCATTGCTTGCCGCAGCAGGGATTTTTGCAATTACTAAGGGATTGCCCAAACATACTTCCCGCTGGATGCAAAAATGGGGGCAGAGGTTGGAAGAAAAAATAAATAATCGTAAAGTTACTGGTAAAAGTGGGCCTATAACTTCATTTTATAATTATTTATTTGAAAAAGTTACTTCATTCTCTGATAAATCAAGAGGAATAAATAATTTAGGCTCATTGAAGGATTTGTTATTTACCAAACTTATGTCTAAAAATAAGTTTACGCAACGAATTCATCAGAAAATAACATTTGTGTTTGAACGCCTGGCAAGAAAATCCGTACTCAAAAGCTACGGCAAGGCAAATAGCAAGTTTGACAAATTATTTGGTGTATATAGTTCTGCAAATAAAACGATTTTAAGGACTGATCCAGAACGTCTGGTCATGGTAAACGGTGTTACCCGAAAAGTATCTGAGTGGGTTGATGAATTATTTGTAAAACAGAAAAATATAAAAGATATTTTAAACAATGGTTTTGGCAAAAAAGCTTTCCAAAGTCGATATCTTCGTATGAAAAAAGCAAATGTAGATTTGGAAGAAAAAGTCTGGACGCAAATGTTTTCAAATTTAAAAGATGTTAAAAACAATAAAACTTACTCAACATTTATTGCAGAAGACCTTCTTGCCGGTGAGAAAATTGCAATTGCAAAAGATGTAAATATGTTCAGGCGCCAAATAACTAATAGCGTTATGGACAATTATTTTGATTCAAAGCAGGTTGTTGAAAATATTGCATCTTTTATAAATCCCGCAGATAAAGAGAGCTTAGAGTTAATAAAATTATTACGTTCTAAGCTGGCGACCTATAAAAAGCTTTCAGGTCCAAACGATAAATATCTGAGAGAACAAATTAATGAAGAAGTAATAAAAGAACTGAAATATATTTTTAAAACTATATCCGCCGGTGCTAAAAAATATGACTACGATGAGAAAAAAGTTAAAAGTGTAATCGACTATGTGGAAAGTTTGTGTAGTCCATTGAGGAAAAGTTCTGAATGGGAGATCCAAGAACTTTTAGCTATATACAGGGAATTGTTACCAAGCAGTGAATATAAAAAGCTGTTAAATAAGACAAACCAAGCTTTGAGAAGGTTTGATAAAGCTATTAAAAATGAGAATGATTTATTTTTTGATAAATTACGTGATTTAAAATTAGGTTCTGGTCCCACAGACGTCCTATCTATCTTAGGTTCTGTTGGTGGTGTCGGATTAGGTCTGACTATGGCTGATAATAAAGATGAAAGAATATCAGCATTATTGAGGTACGGTATTCCTGTTGTAGGTACTGTTGCAACATCTGTTGCATTGACCGTAAGTCTGGTTGCTGGGTTTAAGTCTATGCTGATAGGTGCATTATCAGGTATGCTGATTGGTGATATCGGCACAAGATTGGACAAGTACCGAAAACAATTTAATAAGCAACAAGAAGATATTAAGCATGCTAATCAAGTTAAAGCAGAAATTGCACAAAAATCCTAAAAATTTGTTTATGTTATCATATTCCTATGAATAGTGCAGATAAAGATACCATACGTTACAAATTAGAACAGCGTGAAATAGATAATTTAAGTGAATTTGCGACCAAAAGCAGGTTTTCTAAAGGTCGTAAAATGCCTATCGAGGAATGCTCTTTGAGAACTTGTTTCCAGCGTGATAGAGATAGAATATTGCATTCTAAGGCTTTTAGACGTTTAAAACACAAAACACAAGTTTTTTTATCCCCATTCGATGACCATTTTAGAACTCGTTTAACACATACACTTGAGGTTTCTCAAATTGGCAGAACGATAGCAAGGGCGCTTGATTTAAACGAAGATTTGGTTGAAGCGATTTCGTTGGGGCATGATTTAGGACATACACCCTTTGGACATTGCGGTGAGGGTGTTTTGGATGAACTTGTAAGTGGCGGTTTCCATCATAATATTCAAAGTGTAAGGGTTGTTGAAGTTTTAGAAAATCTTAACCTTTGTCAAGAAACTATTGACGGTATTCTTACTCACACTTGGGGGTATAAGCCAAAAACTCCTGAAGCTCAAGTTGTTCAACTTGCTGACAAAGTTGCTTATATCAATCATGATATTGAGGATTCTGTTAGGGCGGGTATTATTGCTGAAAGTGATTTGCCAAAGGATTGCATAGACTATTTTTCTTCAATTCAATCAAAACGTTTGAATAAAATGATTACTGAAATTATTTCTAATTCTGTGGGCAAGCCTGAAGTAGCCATGAGTGAAGAAGGCTGGTTTTATACTACAAAGCTTAGAAAATGGATGTTTGATAATGTTTATGTGGATTCTCCCGCAAAATACGAAGAAGAAAAAGCTCGTAAGGTTATAAAAGAGTTGTTTTATCTTTATTGTGAGATGTTAAAGCCTGTTTGCGAAGAAAAGAAAATTGAACGCGTTGTGACTGATTACATTTCAGGGATGACGGATAGATTTGCAGTGGAAAGATTCAAAGATCATTTTGTTCCGGAGGGTTTGCATTTGTCTGCAAAGGAAGATTATCTGTTTAAACTTGCAAATACTGTTGAATAAATATAGTTGTAACACTTATTAAAATATTTACCATTTTTGATAAGTGCGATATAATCAAGGTATGGAAAGAGTTAAATTATTAGGTTCGTGTATTGATTTGTGTGGCTTCGAAGATGCCATTGCGTTTATAAAGGGAAAAAAAGGTCAGGTTGTTACTATTAATCCTGAAATGATAGACTTTGCCGGAAAGCATGAACATTTTGCGCAAATTATTCAAGAAGCTGAATTGGTTATTCCGGATGGTATTGGTGTTCAACTTGGATTGTGGATTATGGGGTATAAGACCAGAAGAATCCCCGGCATTGAATTTGCAAGAAAACTGGTTAGTGATTTGGCTGGATTACCGGTTGCTATGGTAGGTGCAAAGCAGGAAATTGTTGAAAAAGCTGCTGAAAACTTGAAAAATGAAGTTCAAGGTCTTAATTTGGTATATGTCCATGATGGCTATTTTGAGGATGATTCTACTATCATTGGCGAAATTGTTTCAGAAAATCCAAGCTTGGTTTTAGTAGCCTTGGGTTCTCCTAAACAAGAAGAATTCATATATAAATTAAAGAAAGAGTTACCCGAAGCAATAATGATAGGTGTCGGCGGAAGTTTCGATGTATGGTCCGGTATGGTTGAAAGAGCGCCTGTTATATTCCAAAAGTTGTGGCTTGAGTGGTTATACAGAACAATTAAAGAGCCAAAGAGGTTTAAAAGGATTTTCCCTGCATTACCGCTATTCGTTTTAAAAGTTTTAAAAGAAAAATGGAGTTGAATATGTTATCAGAGATTGAAGTTAATGAATTAAAAAAACTGGCCAAAGAAAACAGGCAAAATATTATAAAGATGGTCCATGCTGCAAAATCAGGACACATTGGAGGTTCTCTTTCTGCAACCGATATTATGACAGTCTTATTCCATAAATGCATGAATATTTTACCAAAAGATAGTGAAGGGTTTGATTATAAAAAAAGGGACAGATTTGTTTTATCAAAAGGGCATGTTTCGCCTATTTATTACTCAGTTTTGGCTCAGTTAGGTTTTATTCCGAAAGAGGAATTATTGACGTTTAGAAAATTAGGTACAAGACTGCAAGGGCATCCGTCATTACTTTGCCCCGGAGTTGAAGTTTGTACAGGGTCATTGGGACAGGGACTTTCAATAGCTTGCGGAATGGCTATTGGTTTGAAGTTAGACAAAAATCCTGCAAAAGTTTTTGCATTGATGGGTGATGGGGAGCTTCAAGAAGGTAATGTTTGGGAAGCTTTTATGCAGGCTCCTCAAAGAAATTTAGATAATATAATTATTATTATTGACAGAAATCGCTTGCAAATAGATGGCTGCACCGAAAATATAAAGGCTTTAGATCCTTTGGATGAAAAAATCAAGGCCTTTAATTGGGATGTTATTTCTATTGACGGTCACGATTATAATCAGATATATAATGCTATTGAAAAAGCAAAAGTTTCCTCAAAACCTGTTGCCATAATCGCTGATACTATAAAAGGAAAGGGTGTTAGCTTTATGGAAAATAATGCGGGCTGGCATGGTAAGGCCCCAAAAGATGATGAGTATGAACTCGCGATGAAAGAATTGGCGTAAGTTATATTTGGCGGCTAATATGATTACAGATGAAATAAAAAATATCAGAAAATACAAAGAAATTCCTGCTGAGGTTTGTGATTTTATTGAAAATTTGTCGGATAATATTGAATGCGGTAAACATTTCATAAATGAAAATGATTACGCAAATGTAGAAGTTTATGAGCCAAAAGAGTTTGAAAATTGTGCATTTGAATCTCATGAAAAATACATTGATGTTCAATTGTTGTTGTCAGGCAAAGAGAGAATTGATTTTAGAAATGTCGTGGGCTTGGTTGTTGATAAGCCATATGACGAACAACGTGATATAACGTTTTTTGCGAATAGTACGTCTGATTATTTTAATTCAGTTATACTAAATTCGAGAAATTTTGCTGTGTTTTACCAGGCAGAAGCCCATAAACCTCAAATAAAAATTCAAAATGGCAAAGTTAAAAAGGTTGTTGTTAAAATTAAAGTATAAATTATGCGCGAAATTTGCCTCTGAATAGCTTTGTAGGAGTACCCTCTCCTTATGGTAGAGGGCAGAAGTTGAACGAGCGAAGCGAATTAACAACTTTGGGTGAGGGTGTTAAGGTTGTAGAAATGACCCCTCACCTGAATTTCTAAATTCACTTTTGTTCATTAAGAAATTCTCTCCTCTCCCACAAGGGGCGAGGGAGTAAATGTATATTCTTTTGTCAAATACTGTGCTGAAATTTTCATAGTTGCGTATAACCCTCACCCGAATTTCAAAGCTCGCAAAAGCTCGCTAAGAAATTCAA
>CALVAZ010000088.1 GCA_944325675.1 Candidatus Gastranaerophilales bacterium | reverse complement strand
CCTTTAACTTGTTAACACATTCTTCAACTTTACCAGAATTATGCAAGGTAAGCTCAGAATAAAAATTATCAAAATGAACTTTGAAATTTTCGAGCAAATCTTTTTGCAATTTTTCCATTTCTTTTTTAGCAAAATCACTCAATTCTTTTACATCTTGAGGCAAACCTGTATGAGTTTTTAAATATTTCTTAGCAACAGGAATCAAATAATCCCCGGGATAATAATTTTTACGTTCCGTTTCATCAGTCGGAAAATCAACGTCTTCACCCAGCTCTTGACGAATTCTTATTGCAAGAGAATTTCCGAGTTTTTGAATTTGAGAACCCGCATCATTAATATAAAATTCCTGATATACTTCATGCCCATAGAATTTCAAAAGATTAGCCAAAACGGACCCCATAGCAGCCCAACGGCCATGTCCGATATGGAAAGGTCCCGTAGGATTGGCAGAAACATATTCTAATATTATTTTTTCTTTTTCTATTTTTTCAGGTTTACCGAAAAGAGATTTTTTGCTTATAATTTCGTCAATCAAATCAATCAGTAAGACATTACCTGCCTTAAAATTTATAAAACCGGCTATAACAGAGTATTCGTTATCCTCTTTATCAATAAATTCAAGAATATTTTGAGCAATTAGCGGCGGAGCGATTTTTGCACTTCTTGCTAAACAGGAAACATTAATCGCATAATCACCAAACTCAGGATTTTTAGGACGTTCAACAACTAAAGACCCTTCATTGTATGCACTCATCTGTCCGAGCTTTTCTTCTTTTATAGCATTTTTAATAGCAACTTCAACTTTATTTAAAAAATAATCTTTTATCATATTCTCTCCAAAAAACTTTCTCACATAATTATAGTACAAATATGGGAAATTTAAACGTGTCCTATTTTTATATTTGTACTATAATAAAGATATGATAAACATTACAAACATAGTAGACAGACTCCGCGAAATTATGGACGATGAAGCTATTGAAAAACTTCAAGAAGAAGTCAATAGTTACCACGTTGCGGATTTAGCGGACATATTTCAAGAAATGAAACCTGAAGAACGCCTTCAGTGTTTTAAGCTGCTTGATTTAGAAAAAGCTGCCGACTTAATGGAATATTTATCACCACAACTTCAGGTTGAATTACTTGGAGATATTGATGAAGAAGTTGCATCAAAGATTATTACAAAATTACCGCACGACGCTGCCGCTGATGTATTGGGAGATATGGAAGATGACGAAAGTGAAACATACTTAGATAAACTTCCGCACAAATTCTCAGCAGAGGTAAGAGAACTTTTGACCTACAATGAGGATACGGCAGGCGGTATCATGAACCCGTCAGTTTTGACTGTAAACTGTGGGATGACGGTCTTAGATGTCTTAAATCATATACGCATAAAAGCAGAGCAAGACAATATGGAGCTTTATTACGTGTATGTGGTAGATAAACAAAACCACCTTTTAGGCGTTGTTTCTTTAAGAAGTCTTATGACATCACCTATAAACAAAAAGGTGGAGGATATCATGATTTCTGATATCGTTAAACTTCACGTTGACGACTATCAAGACTACATAGCAGACGTATTCATGAAATACCAATACAACGCACTGCCTGTCGTCGACCTTTACAATAGATTAAAAGGGATGATTACCTGGGATGACGTTCAAGACATTGTTGAAGAAGAAACAACTGAAACAATTTATCAATCATCAGGTATTTCAACGGAATTGGTTGATGAGGATGAAATATTGTCAGGGAACATTTTTAATGCTATAAGAGCCAGAACACCTTGGCTTTTCATAACATTAATCGGGGAATTTATTGCGGTAAATGTGGCGCATCACTTTGATGCAACGCTCTCTGCACTGCCTATAATTGCCATATTTATGCCTTTACTTGCTGGTTTAGGCGGAAATATCGGGACACAAAGTATTACTTTGATGGTTCGAGGTCTTTCAACAGGTCAAGTTACCTTGAGTTCTGCAATGTATCATATAATGAGAGAAATGCTCATCGGGCTTTGTATAGGCGTATTTTTTGGCACTATGACAACGCTAGTAACATGGGGCTGGCAACACAATGTCGAACTGGGTATCGTTGTCGGAATAGCCATGGCGATTAATATGACTATGGCAACTGTAATAGGTACATTTACGCCGTTTGCACTAAAAACAGTCAACATAGACCCTGCGGTAGCATCAGGTCCGGTTATTGCTACTACCATCGATGTTATAGGCTTGGCTGTTTATTTTACATTAGTTTCAACGTTTTTGTTAAACGTAATTTAAAAGGTAAGGAATATGAATAACGATTTACAAGAAGAAAAAGAGCTTACAAGTAAAAATAATCCATTAGATAATTATCTTAAACAAACAGAAAATGAGAGAAAAGAACAGTCTTTGTTTGTTAAGATTTTAGTTACCATGATTATTTTATTTATCGGAGTAATTTTTGCAATATTTTTATTTGCTGACAATAAAGAATTTTTAGAAGATGAATTTGGTCAAAATTCTTTTATAACAAAATTATTTTTAAAATTAACTCAAAGCAATAATAACAAAGAAAAAGCTGAATTTTCATTGCCATTTGGTCCCAGAAAACAAAACATTTTATTACTCGGAGTAGACTCAAATGGTGCCGATAGTGACCTTTGGGTCGGAACAAGAACTGATACGATAGTACTATTAAACATTGATCCGCGAAGCAAATCACTGAATGCAATATCCATTCCTCGCGATAGTAAAGTTTACCTCCCTAAAAATATGGGAGTTCAAAAAATTAACGCAGCCCATGCAATAGGCGGAATAGATATGACAATTAAAACAATAGAAGATACACTTGGCGTTAGAGTTGACCGATATATTATGGTTCACGATGAGGCCGTCCGAAAAATAGTTGAGGCTTTAGGCGGAATTGATATCTATGTTGAAAAAAACATGCACTATAATGACTATTCCGGTAATTTACATATTAATTTAACCAAAGGTGATCATCACCTTGATGCTGAT
Source organism: Candidatus Gastranaerophilales bacterium (assembly GCA_944325675.1). GTDB lineage: Bacteria > Cyanobacteriota > Vampirovibrionia > Gastranaerophilales > Gastranaerophilaceae > SIG32. The sequence goes on along the minus strand of CALVAZ010000088.1, from coordinate 1,502 downwards.
GAGGCCATCGGATACCTACGTTTTAGACACGATGCAATGGGCGATATTGGTAGAACTCAACGCCAACAATGGTTTTTGAGAGGCCTGCTTCAAGAAATGCAAAAACCTCAAACAATAGCCAAAATTCCACAAATTTTATCCATTGCAAAACAATACGTTAAAACTGACATGTCACTTTATGAAATGTCTCAATATGCAGCACTTGCAAAACATTTTGATATTGATAACATTGAGATAGCAACTTTACCCGGTGCTCCGAACAAAAAAGGATATACAAGTTATTGGATTTTGGACCCTGAAAAGACTCAAGAAGTCGTAAATCGGTTAATATACCGTGAACGTGTAAGAAGTGATAAAACACAATTTGTTGCAAGTGTAATGTATTCAAATAATAATGAAGAGAAAGCCAACGAATTAATTGAAGAACTTGAGTTGAATAATGTAAGTGTTAAATGCACGGGCACATCAAATTCAACACATCCACAGTTTATTGCACATACAAAAGATGTTACACCTGAGTATTATAATTGGCTCAAAAAGAAGGTACCAAGCGTAAAATCTAAACAATTTGTTTATGATCCCGTAAATTACTATTGTGCAGATACGGATTTTACAATAATTTTAGCCGGCAAATAATAATTTGAATGGACAAAACAAAAAAAATATGTTAAAATTAGATTGTTATAGTTGGAGATTTTGATATGGAAAATTTAATACAACAATCAGCATCCTCGGGAGATTTGAATTCACTTTTAGCGCAAGCGGCACAGGCTCAAGCTCAAGCACAATTAAATACAATAATTGCTACCGTGGGTATTGTTGTATTGGTAATTTTAGTACTTCTCTATGTAGCCTATTTTCAATTAATATCCAGAAAAAATAAGGTAAGAGAGGCACTTGCAAGTATTGACGTACAGCTAAAAAAACGTTACGATTTGATTCCTAATATTTTATTTTTGGCTAATAAATTCATGGAACACGAGAGAAGTTTACTTGATGATATAACAAAGCTAAGAACAGAAGCTGTGAAAATAAAATCAAATATGGATAATATTGCTGAAAAAATGGCTCTGGATAACGAAATTAAAAATAAAATGGGTCAATTGATGGTTTCAGTAGAAAATTATCCTCAATTGAAGTCAGATCAAACAATGATACAAGCTATGGCAACATATTCAGAAGTGGAAGAACATATTGCTGCAGCAAGGAGATTTTACAATAGTGCTGTTCTTGATTTAAATAATGCAGTAGAAATAGTACCAAGCAAATGGTTTGCGAAATCTCTCGGTATTAAATCAGAACTGCCGTACTTTGAGATAATAAACGAAAAAGAACGAGAAAGTATTGATGCGAAAGCATTCTTTTCGTAACAGAATGAGTGCCTGTAGCTCAGTAGAATAGAGCGTCGGTCTCCGAAGCCGAAGGTCACGGGTTTGACTCCCGTCAGGCATAAGGGTTCGTAGCTCAGTAGGATAGAGCAACGGTTTCCTAAACCGGAGATC
>CALVAZ010000087.1 GCA_944325675.1 Candidatus Gastranaerophilales bacterium | reverse complement strand
ACCCCTCACCCTAACCCTCTCCCACAAGGGGCGAGGGAATATGGTGGGAAATTTGCAACGGCACGTATGTGCGCCCTTTAGGGCTTTGCAATCCGAAGGATTGCAAGTTAAAAGCGTGTTTTTCTTTTTCGATTCACTTTTTCTTTTTGCATCGCAACAAAAAGAAAAAGTGAACAAAAGACATACCCATAGTGGGTTTTGTGCATAACGGTATCAGTAATTACTGTGTTATTTTGCTAATAATCACATAAACGCAGTCATCAATATTTGCGCAATATGTTGTCCTGCCTCAGGCAGATAACAATTCTTATGTAAAAAAGCCCATGCTATATGCATGGGCTTCCTATTATAAACTCAAATCTAAACACCAACTTTTGATTTTGACTTATTAATACAATCAATCAAAGTTTTTGCAACTGTTCTTTGTTCTTCTTCGGTCAGTTCAGGGAACATAGGCAAAGAAATAACCATCTCGGTATTTTTTTCAGAAACAGGTAAAGAACCTTTTCCTACACCAAGATATTCATGAACTTTTTGCAAGTGCAAAGGAATAGGATAGTAAAGCATTGCACCAATACCATTTTCTTGAAGCATTTTGTGAACTTCATCTCTGTTAGGAATTTTAACGGTATATTGATGATAAACACAATACGTATTATCCAATTCTTTAGGAGTTTGAATATCAGCACAATCTTTGAATAATTCATTGTAATAATAAGCATGCTTACGTCTCATTTCATTCCATTGTTTTACATGCGGAAGTTTTACTCGCAAAATAGCTGCCTGAATTTCATCAAGACGGCTGTTAACACCAATTTCATCATGGTGATAACGAATTGCACCGCCGTGGTTGCGCAAAGCAATTACTCTGTCTTTTAATTTTTCATCATTAGTCATAATAAGACCGCCATCCCCCATACCACCTAAGTTTTTGGTAGGATAGAAGCTTAAGCATCCAAAATCACCGAATGTACCGACCATTTTACCTTTGTACAAAGCACCGATAGCCTGGCAGCAATCTTCAATAACATGCAAATTATGACGTTTTGCAACATCCATAATAACATCCATATCGCAAGGCTGACCATAAAGGTGAACCGGTATAATTGCCTTTGTTTTTGGAGTGATTGCTGCTTCCAATTTTGACGCATCCAGGTTGAAAGTATCTTCATCAATATCTACAAAAACAGGTTTTGCACCAACAATGCCGATAGCTTCAGTAGTAGCAACAAAAGTGAAGGCAACCGTTACGACTTCATCCTCAGGCCCTATATCCAAAGCTCTTAATGCTAAATGCAGAGCATCAGTACCTGAGTTCAAACCAACAGTGTACTTACATCCGATAAAATCTGCCAATTCCTGCTCCAAAGCCTTAGTATTAGGTCCCAAAATATAAGAACCTGAACGTAAAACATCACATACAGCTTTTTCCACTTCAGCACCTATTGTTGCGTACTGACGTTTTGAATCTAAAATAGGTATCATATATAATCTCCTTCTTAACTACCTTTAATTTAAGTTTACCACAGCTTTTTTGTGCCTTTATAAAAGCTTTACATCAACTATTCAAATTATCAACTTTTTGAAAACCATAAGCAGAAATAACAGCAACCATTGTCCAAAATACAAATTGTATCTGCGGTCTAAAAAATACTGTGTCAACAAACCCGTGGAACATAACTGATAATACAGATATCAAAGCAACTGAAGCAAAAATAACCTTTTCAAAATCGAGAGAATTCAAAATTATCTTTACAGCATCTTTAACCAACACAAACAAAAAGCCAAGGAATGCAATCAGCGCAAAAATTCCGCTTTCCACCGCTATTTCCAGAAATATATTGTATGCACTTAAAGCATCAAACCCTGTTTTCATGTATAAACCATATATCTCGCGAAAATTTTTATTACCGACGCCAATACCCAAAAGCCAATTATCCTTAAACATTTCTAAAGATGATTGATAAACGTTAAAACGGAACGAATTTGAAGAATCATTACGCATAGCAAATATAGATAAAAACCTTAGCCTTAATGAAGTAATACACACGAGTGCAAAAGTAAACACCGTAACCGCAGTACTGATTAAGGATACATATACCTTTTTATATTTTTGCCAAAGGAATTTTGCAGAAATAATAAAAATACAAACAAAATTAAGCATCAACGCCAAATAAGCCCCGCGACAACCTGTTGCAAAAAGCGCAAAAATTGCCAACAAAGACAAAATCAAAGCCACAACAGCTCTTTTATATTTTTTGTTAAGTATAAAATAAGCACAAAGTCCAAAAATTGAAGATATGCCTGAAACAAAATATCCCCCCAAAAGATTCGGGTTAAACGGCTTTAATGTACCATAAACCCTTGTCATAATTTCTTCAGGATTATAACCGGTTGTATCCTGCCAAGTTGAAATTGCCTCCACGTGAGCAAAATTTTGCATAAGGGCAATAACGCTTTCAAAACTCACACAAACAGCAACAGCTAATAACAACCAAAATACTTTGTTTAAATTATGCTTAAGGTAATGTGCAACAGAAAAATAAAACCCAATATAAATAAATGTTTTTAAAAATCCTTTAAGACTTAGCTCAAACAAAGTTGATCCGGCAAGGCTCACAATAACTAACATAAAATATGCAACTAAAAATATTTCAAAATGATTAAACGAAAACTTTTCACCTTTTTGGGTCAAGATTTTAATGAAGGTTAAAAACATTGTTATTAAGGCAATAAAACCTATGTAATCCGATGACAAAAAAGTAGAAACAAACAAAACAGCCAACATAGATACAAAAATAAAAGCATCAATATTTTGCAAAAATAAACTGTTATTATACAAATATTTTAATTTATCTTGGATTCTAAAAAATAATCTACTGAACATCGTATGTTGTACTTTGATTGTTAATTACGCCATGTGCATCAGGGATAGAAAGAATATGCAAACTGGAAACTATACCTGTAAATCTATAATCTTCACCCTCAAGAGTTATAGGCAATCCCATTTTAATCTTATTTCCCCCAACAACTGCACCATCTTTAGTAATTTTTGCAGTATCTTCAAGCGTGACAATTATATCGTAAGAATCAGCCTGAGAGACATCCTCCACAACAACAACTTTTTTTGAGTTGAAAGTAGGCAAAACTATTTTTTTTCTATCAGCCTGCACATCTACAATATCCAAATCAGAGTATGGAACATTACGTATGCTTATAAAAGTCTTATCACCCTTAACTAAAGGTATTTTTTCACCCGTAAGAGTCACACTTCTGATATAAACTTGAAATCTTACTTTTGATGTTGCTTCAATTTGCTTGTCGGCTGTTTGTCTAAAATTACCGAATGTAAAAAATCCGACAACAAGAGCCAAAATAACACCCGCAATTATAATTATATCAATTATTCTGACTTTTTTGAGTAAATCCATAAACTTTTGCATAAATTTCTCCTATAATTTTGCAGCAGCATCAAGTAACTCACTAATAGTAGTAGTAGCACAGCCAAATTGACGAACAACCAGACTGGCGGCTATATTACCGATGATTGCAGCATGAACAAAATCCGCCCCCGCAGCCAAAGCTAACGTGTAAACGGCTGTAACAGTGTCACCTGCACCTGTTACATCAAAAACTTCCGACTTATTGAATACAGGAATCTTGGTGTATTTCTTTTTAGGTTCAGCAACAAACATGCCTTCAGCGCCACATGTAACTAAAACGGCTTTAGACTTCACTTCGGCCAAAAGCTTATCACCAGCCTTTTTCAAATCCTCATCATTATTCAGTTCAAAACCAACGGCCTTTTCCGTATCCGGAAGATTCGGCGTCATTGAAGTTACGTTTTTATAACAGCCCAAATCCTTTTGGGCATCCACAACCACAATTTTATTGTACTTATTTGCAAGTTTAATAGTGGTTTCAATAATTCTCTTAGTTAGTGTTCCGATATGATAATTGGAAAGTATAACGGCATCATACTCAGGGATTGCCTTTTCAATATTACTTATAATTTTATTTTCTGTATCATCACACACAGGAGCATTCGTTTGCCTGTCTATACGAACAATCTGCTGAGTTATTGATGTTGTAATAGAACCAGATATTCTCGTTTTTGTTATTGTTTTTCTTGTTTTATCCTTAACAATATATTTACAGTCGATACCAGCTTTTTCAAAAGCATCAACCAATTGACCTGATTGATAATCATCACCACAGACACCAATAACTCCAACTTTACCGTTATTCAGAGTTGCAGCGTTGTGAGCAGCATTAGACGCACCGCCAAGAATTATCTTAGTTTTTGTATGCTGTAAAATAAGCACCGGCGCTTCTCTTGAAATACGTTCAGCATCACCGTATATCATTTCATCAATAGCCAAATCACCAATGACTAATATTTTTGGCTCGGCAAGTTTCTTAATACAAGAAACGAGTTTTTCTTTATCCATATTCATAAAAATCTTCTTTCTAAAAAAATCCTCGTAAAGACAATATACCACAAAAATAAAATTTACAACTACACGTGTCTTTCGACAGGATTAATAAGCAATTCAGCGAGTTTATCAGCACCTTCAAAATTTCTATTTCTTACAAGTTCAGCAGCAGCCTCTCTGTTATAATCAACAAATTTATGCTTTACATTGAACGTATCATCTTTGAAATCAATAACCACGTAACAAGCCAAAGGAGTAGGCGTCATGGGTCTGCCTACACTACCGACATTAACGACTGTCTGCTTACTATTTGTTTGGTACCCGCAAGGGATATGGGTGTGTCCACATAAAATTAAAGCAGCATCAGTATCGGATATTATCTCCTCAATACTTTCTAAAGGTTTATTAGGCAAAATATCTTCATTATTTGCACGAGGAGAACCATGAACAAACAGAACTTTCACACCCTCAATTTCCATCTGCATCATAGGCGGAAGACTGGCAAGAAAGTCTTTTCCGTCCTCGTCAACATAATTCATATCATCAACAATTGCTTTCGCCATTATAGGGTATTTACCTTCCATCATTTCGACAACATCCGGTCCAAATTCAGAAATTAACTTGTCAGTATTTCCTTGAATTATAGTCCAATTTTGCTGACGAACAAAATCAAGGGTTTCTTTAGGCTGAGGTCCAGCAAGAACAATATCACCCAAACAGAAAATAAATTCACAACCCTCATTTTGGATATCTTTTAATACTTCTTGCAACGCTAACAAATTAGCATGGATATCAGATATTACCGCAATTCTCATAATATTTTCTCCTTATAACCATTTAATTTTATCACAAAGGGTAAATTAAATAAAATAGTACAGAAAACATGTTTTTATAGTAAAATGTAAAGCATCATGATAAAAAGACGAAAATCCAAGCAAATCAAAATAGGTAATATCAAAATTGGCGGAGATGCACCGATTAGCGTACAATCAATGTGCAATACAGATACAAGAGATGTAAATTCAACTTTGTATCAAATTGAAGAACTCGCAGAAAAAGGTTGTGAGATAGTCAGACTGGCTGTTCTGAACAAAGATGCAGGAGAAGCCCTAAAAGATATTGTTAAAAAATCACCTGTTCCATTAGTGGCAGATATTCATTTTGATTATAGACTTGCGATTCAAGCTATCAACAACGGGATTAATGCGTTGAGGTTAAATCCCGGGAATATCGGCAAACAAGAAAATATTGAAAAAGTTGTTTCACTTGCAAAACAACAACAAATCCCAATAAGAATTGGAGTTAATGCCGGTTCATTAGAAAAGGATCTTCTTGAAAAAGACATCCCGCTGCCTGAAAAAATGGTTCAAAGTGCGCTAAGGCACATTAAAATCCTTGAAGATATGAACTTTGATTTAATTAAAGTGTCCCTAAAATCATCAGATGTTCTCACAACAATTGAAGCATACCGTTCTATTGCTGAAAAAATTCCGTATCCTTTGCACCTTGGTGTGACGGAGGCAGGAACTTTAAGAGGCGGTTTAATAAAATCTTCAGTCGGATTGGGTACACTTTTAGCAGAAGGAATAGGCGATACTATAAGGGTTTCACTTACTGAAAATCCAGTTGAAGAAGTTACTGCCGGATTTGATATTCTAAAAAGCTTAGGCTTAAGGACTCGTGGTGTAAACTTTGTTTCATGTCCGACTTGCGGAAGAACACAAATAGATTTGATAAGTTTGGCTAAAAAAGTAGAAGAAAAATTTAAAAACTTTGACAAACCCATAACAATAGCCACGATGGGCTGTGCTGTCAATGGCCCGGGCGAAGCTCGTCACGCCGATTTTGGTATAGCCGGCGGAATTAATGAGGGATATATCTTTAAAAAGGGTGAAATTATTGCTAAAGTTCCAGAAAATAAATTAATTGAAAAATTAGAGGAAATTATAATAAAATCATACGAATAATATATGAAAGTGTAACAAAAATATAATATATTTGTATTAATACAAGAAAAATTATAAAATTAGCTTGAGGTATATATGAATAAAACATGTTTTTTATTAACAGCATTGGTTATTGCTTTTTCGACTACGGCAGCACTTGCGGAGATTTCTGTGCAAGAAGTTACCTCTCCTGAATATCTGTACAACCATGGTCATTCTACTTTAACCGTTGATATGGTGCAAAAAAGTAAAGCGGGAGCGAACGGAGAAAAATATATTCCTGCCACGCAAGAAGAACACCAAAATGAACCAAAACTCGTAAAATGGGTAAGAAAATTTTTCATATATATGGATCCGGCATTAGACAATGATTCTTTTATGCAGCATGACATAAAATCTTCTCCGAGCTATGAAGATCTATAAAAAAATTATATACATAATGTTTTTTTTGCTTATTTCTGTACTTCCAAGTTTTTCTGTAGAAAAAGGTTCTGTTAAGTACGAAGAGAACTTGATTGATTACTCGGTTCTTAACGGACAGGATGTACTGAATGAAGCTGATTATTATTTTGAGCAATATGAAACTACAGGCGATAAAAAATACTTAACAACAGCGCTAAGCAAATATTATATTGTAACAAAAATATATCCGGTTGAAATATATCCGATGGTACAGCTGGCACGAGCATATGACGAAAAAAATTTAGACCGATTTGCAAAAGAATATTTCAATACATGCTATAACATAAATAAAAAAGATCCGTATCTAAATTATTATTTTGGGGATTTTTATTATAAACGCAGAGATTATAAGCGTGCACTAAGATATTTCCGCATAGCATATACAAATGGTTACGAAAATTACTACGATTTGAATTTAAAAATTGCAACGATATATGAAAAATTTGCAGATCTTTCAAAAGCGAAGTATCATTACAATAAGGCCTTTACTTTAAATCAAGATAACACGAATTTAAAAGACAAAGTGCTGCAAATTGAGTCACTAAATTACGATAAATCAAATTATTACAATTCTATCAGAGAATAGGGATGAAATTAAAAAATATTTTTGTTATAACAGCATTTATATTTATGCCCTGCGTACTAAAATGTAATGCGGCAGACATCTATAACCAGTTAAAATTTGGCAGGAATGAGACAATTTTCTCCAATTCTTCTCTAAATATAGATGCCACAAACCCTACCCCGCAAAACAACCCGACAGGCAGTATATTTCCGGGCGGCAGAGGCGCTAATCAATTAATAATTTATACAAATACATTTGGTGAAAGAACAAACACTAACGAGTACGGCACGGAAGCAATTGTCCAAAACAACATAGTAACCATGATAAGCGGGGCAAATTCGTTCATACCTCAAGACGGAATCGTAATAAGCGGGCATGGTAATGCAAAAAACTGGATGAATAAAAACATAACTATAGGCACTAAAGTATATATAGATAAAGAACAAAACACTCTGAATGTGTACACGACCTCTGAAAGTTACATGTTTGAAGCTGAAAATAAAATTTCAGAAGCAAAATCAATGATTGATTACTATAAAAACAAAGTCCCGAATTATAACCCCAAAACGTCAAATAACCATATAGAAGATGCACAAGAATACTTAAAAAAAGCAAAAAAGGATATTGATGACCAAAATAAAGTTAAAAAATACACTAAACTTGCAGTCGAAGAAGCCGATGAAGCGATCAATACCGTTCTTCCATATATGCCGGGAGAATTAAAAGGGGTATGGATAAGACCAACTGAAACCAGCGAATTCCAAATAATATCGACCCTTAACAACATGAAAAATATCGGAATAGATAACGTATTTTTAGAAACTTTTTATCATGGCAAAACAATTTTTCCAAGTCAAACAATGAAAGATTATGGCTTTACTGGACAAAATGAGCAATTTAGCTCATTTGATCCTTTAAAGGTGTGGATTAGGGAAGCACATAAACGCGGTATAAAAGTACACATATGGTTTCAATCTTTTTACGTCGGGAATATTCCGCCGTCAAATAACCCTAAAAGTATACTTGCAGTACATCCTGAGTGGGGCAACAAAACAAAAACAGACTATCAAAGCAAAACTCCAACCAGCTCAAGATCTGAACATAACGGTTATTTTCTTGATCCGGCCAACCCGCAGGTACAAGAGTTTTTGCTTAAACTTTTAACGGAAATCATTTGCACATACAAACCGGACGGAATAAACTTGGATTATATAAGATATCCTCAAGCGATATCAAAAAATGAAGCGGGGAGCTGGGGCTTCACTGAATATGCAAGAAAAGACTTTTTGGACTTATACGGAACAGATCCTGTAAACATAAAATGCAGTGACAGCTTGTGGAAAGACTGGGAAAATTACCGCAGAGAACAAATAACTAATTTTGTAGCCAAAGCAGGAACTGTCGGAAGAACAAATAAAGTTTATATCAGTACAGTTATCTTCCCTGATGTTGAAGCGGCTTTGAATACAAAACAGCAAGACTGGCGCACTTGGTCAAAGCGTGATTTTGTAGACGGATTTACCGCACTATTTTTGACTTACGACCCTAAAATGCTTGCGTCAATGATGAACGATGTAATCAAGATAAAAAGCGGTAAAACAAATATATACGCGGGAATTTTTGTGACATTTATGGGCGGCTCAAGTGAGGATCTGGTCAGACAAATTCATGAAACACGAAAACTTAAAGCTGACGGGGTTGTGCTGTTTGACTATGCACACACAAAACCTGAACAATATTCAAAAACTCTTTCTAATGGAGCCTTCAAACCAATAAAACAACAAGAACCTCAACCGGAGACCAAACCTAAGAAAAAAGGTTTTTGGTTTTTCGGGAAAAAGAAATAAAATTTCCGTGATATAATTTACTTGTTGGAATGATTAGAGAATATGTAAATTCAACATTACAGAGCAAAAATGCTGTAATGTTCATAACGTCCGTTATGTTTATGACAGGTATTCTGTCATATTTCAACAACTGTGAAATAATAATATCCGCTTTAATAACCATTCTTGGTATAATACTCATATTGCAGAGACGTATCTCCGTAAAATACGTTATTTTTTGGATATTTATTTTTTATCTTGGATTTTTTAATTCATACTTTAGGATAAAAACAGTTGATGATTTATACAATATAGCCCCAACTGATACCAAATTAGAAGGACAGATAGTTTCAATACCGAATACTGTTAAAGACAAAACAACCTTTTTCATTCAAACTTCCAAGGCAGCAGGGAGGCCTTTGGTTGCAAAAACATATGTAACTTTGTATTCTAATGAAGATTCAAACAATATTGAGCTTAACATTGGAGACAACATACAAATAGATGGTAAAATCAGACGTCCTTTCAAAGCCGGTAACCCGTCACAATTCGATTACGGGAAATACCTGCAGAACTTTAATGCATTTACAACGGTTTATGCAAATAACACTGATTGTAAAGTAAGTGAGAATAATCTTACATTCCGCTGGAAATTTCTGCGTGAATTAAATCAAGTTAGAAATAATATTTTAAAAAGCCATGCAAAATACCTTCAATCTCCAAATCTTGAGATATTAGGCGGCGTAGTATTCGGTGACGATGCAGTTGCTCCTCCTGATGACATAAAAACAAATTTTATCAACTCCGGACTTTTACACATTTTAGCCGCATCAGGTATGAACGTGGCATTCATATTCGGATTTTGGTTTTTCATAATGCGATTTTTCAAAATCCCATACAAAATTAACATAATCGGCGGAATGATAATGGTAATACTGTATACACTTATGACAGGGCTTGGAGCTTCTGTTTTAAGAGCGGCACTTATGCTTTTATTTATACAGGTAGGAAAATTGATTGACCGAGATGCGCATAGCGTGTCTTTATTATCTTTCGTGGCATTTTTAATGTTACTATACAACCCTGCCTATATCAATAACGTAGGCTTCCAACTTTCCTTTATAGTAACTTTCGGCCTTTTAACGACCGGTATGGTCGTATTTGAAAAATGCAAAAACATAAAGCTACCGGAATGGATAAAAGGTGCAATTTTAATTCCTATTATTGCTCAATTTTGGGTTGCACCTATACAAATGTTTTATTTTAACACCTTCAGTACATATTCTATACTGGCCAATGTTATTACCGTGCCATTTTTAAGTGTTATCAGTTTTGGAGGTTTTGTAAGCTCAATACTTGCAACCATAAGACCGATAGCCGATTTTGTTTGCATGTGCTTCGATTTTGTTTTAAAATATGCGCTTGACGCTATTGTGTTTATATCCGGATTCTTTGCCAATCTTCCGAATGCAATAATACAGACCACCCACCCCAATATTATACAAATCATAATCTTCTATTTTATAGTCCTGCTTGTAACGGTTATGATAGAAAACGGGTTCCACAAGAAGTTAGTTATAACAGCTGTAACTATGACAATTTGTTTGCTGATTTCGACAATAAATATACCCAATAATAATCTTGAAATAATAACTTTTGATGTAGGTAATGCAGATGCATTTTTAATAAAAACACCTCAAAATAAGTACTTTATAATTGATACAGCCAAGATGAGTTATAAAAGCAGCTCTTCAACCGCAAAACTTGTAATTGCAAAATATTTGAAAGACCGAGGAATAAAAGATATAGAAGGAATGATTCTGACTCACTTTGACCTAGACCACGCAGGCGGAGCAACTGATTTAATCAATGAATTAAACATAAAAAACATTTACGTGAACACTCTCAAAAAAGACACCTATACCACAAATAAAATATTTGAGGCGATAGATAAAACAAAAATCCCGACACATTTAGCAAAGAATAATCAGGTTATATACATTGAAAATAATTTCGAACTAAAAACATTTATTGCAAACATACCCGACAATGACAATGAAAATTCAATAATCACCTTAATAAACTATGGCGATTTCAACACGCTATTCACCGGTGACGCCGGCACAACAGCATTTGAAAAAATCAAAAACAACATTCCTGAAAATATCGAAGTATTCAAGGTAGGGCACCATGGCGGTAAAAATGTTGTAAACCGAACAATGTTAAACCATCTAAAAAACAAAATCTCTATAATATCTACGGGTCCAAATAACTTCGGACACCCGGACAGAACTACATTAGACCTGCTTAAGAATACAGAAATATACAGAACAGATATCCACAATTCAATAAAGGTTACGGCAAGCGGAAACACCTTTAAGACATATACTTACAATACAACACATAAAAAATATCAACAAACAGGTGAATATATTGCCGTTAAGTAACTAATCAATATTTTCGGGAATTTCAGGAATATTCTTTGTTCCCTTAACCCCCAGTTCTTCTATCCTTGTCAACTGGTTGATAATATTATCGCGTCCTTGTAATTTTGTCATAGCAGAATTAAAGGCTGTTTTAATTTTGGACATATCACCAATTAAATCAGAGAATTTATCTATCATTTTTGAGCAAATTCTTGAAATTTCCATAGCGTTTTTATTTTGCCTGTCAACCATGTGGAAAGAATTTATAATTTTTAAAGCCGCCAACAAAGTAGACGGCGAAACCGGCATAACTTTATTTTTCCAAGCATAATCCCAAAGTGAACAGTCATCACAAAAAAGCATCGAATAACAACTCTCTATGGGAATAAACATCAATACATAATCTGGAGATTTTTCATCAAGCGAATAATCACGTTTTGCCAGTCCTGCAATGTGAGATTTTGTAGAATCTATAAACTGCTTCAAATGAACTTCTTTTTCGTATTCATTGTCGGAGTTAACATATCCTTCCCAAGACGCAAAAGATGTTTTAGAATCAATATAAATACACCTGTCATCAGGCAGAAATACTGTGGCATCCGGTCTTCCTTCAGAGCTTCCTGCTTGAATTTTATATTCTTCATCTTTTCTCAATCCGGATGCTTCAAGCACACGTTCTAAGACAATCTCACCCCATTTACCCGAAGTTCTGTTGTCTGATTTCATAACATTAATTAAAGCATTAGCGTCTAAAGAAATTTTGTTTCCAGCTTCAAGGAAATTTTTAATATTCATATCAAAAATTGTAAAATTTTCCTTTTCTTGTCTAAAATTTTCCTCAGTTCTCTTTTCAAAATCCTCAATACGCTCTTTGAAAAGTTTGAAAAACTCATCTAAGCGTTCACGATTCTGTACTGAAAATTCTGCAGAATTTTCTTTAAATATTCTATTGGCCAAATTCTCAAAATTCGCCTGGTTATTCTTTTGAGCCAAATAAAAAGGTACAAATACACAAACCGCACCTAAAATAAATCCCCCGATAAATATAAGTATTTCCATAGCTTTCTCCTTGTCAAGAATTATACCACAATCGTTGTACATCAAAAAATGTAACAAAAAATTATTTACAAAAAAATCAACCATGCCGCAAATCATGGTCTAGAGCATGGTTGAGGTAAATTATCAATCCAAAGATGTACGCCAATTTCTCAAACTGCCATGACTACAATATCAATCGGGTCATGGATGAAGAACCCCCTCTAAAAATAGTAGTATGTAAAGTGTAGATAAGGTTACTTAAAAAATAAGGGGAGATAAAATGAGAGAGTTTAGAGGTAAGTTAAGGGTTTTGTTAATTGATGACAACGCAGACCACTTGAGAGGTGTTAAGGAATTAATCACTCTTGAAAGCAGTTGTGATGTAGTTGGAGCTACAACAAGCGCAAATATCGGCATCAATTTAGTTAAAAAATACCATCCTGATATCGTTTTAATGGATATCAATATGCCGGAAAAAGACGGTTTGCAGGCAATTCAAGACATTGAAAGACTTGGTCTAAACACAAAAATAATAGCTTTAAGCGGTTATGATGATGCAGATTTAATTTTCAGAGCTATGAAGTTAGGAGCTAAGGGTTATATTTTAAAAACAATGGCATCCGCTCAATTAATTTACGCCATAGATGAAGTTGCCGCCGGCAAGATTTATCTTCCGTCAGCATTATCCTCAAGATTCTTTGATTATTTCCAACGTTCATTCAAAGAAGAAGCAAATTCAAGCGATACAGAAAACTTATTAACATACTTAACTGCTCGCGAAGAAGAAGTTTTGGATTTATTAACCCAAGGTAATAACTACAAGGGTATTGCAGGAAAACTATTTATTTCGGAAACTACAGTAAAGACTCACGTCAATAATATTTTCCAAAAACTACAGGTCAACGACAGAACTCAAGCTGTTTTATACGCTTTGAACAACGGATTTGCAAACAAAAGAAGAGTTAAAATGGCTGTTTAGTTAAATTTACTATATAAGGAATTAAGGTTCAGCCGAAAGCTGAACCTTAATTTTAGAAAGGTATTTGATGGACAACTTAGAATTAATAAAATCACAGACAAGATGTGTTTCTCACGAAATAAGAAATCATGTTTCAATTTGCGAAATGTATACCGAAATAATAAAAAAACATCTTGAAAAAGACGAATACAAAAATGAATCCGTAAAAAACGCGATTGAATGTATTAAAAAATCATTAAAGATAATAGGAAATTCTCTATTAGATTTAAAGTCTTTCAATAACTTATCAATGCAAAATTGTGATTTTAAATCATTGGTTGAAGAAGGGGTACAGCTTTCACAAGCGTATGTTCAAGGTAAAAATGTAAAAATAAATTATTTGATAAAGAATACAGCGATTGTAAACATTGACGATAATAAATTACTTGCCTGCATGGTAAATATAATTAAAAACGGCATAGAAGCAATAGAAATGAAAGGTGAAATAACCATAATAGGTGAAGTTAAAAATAACCTTGCAAGCATAAAAATTTCCAATAATGGCAAACCTATTTCTAAAGAAAAACAAAAAGAAATTTTTGAAGAAGGTTACACTACCAAAAAGACAGGAAGCGGACTCGGTTTGCATATTTGCAAACAAAATATAGAAGCCCAAAATGGTGAGCTTCGCCTCAACAAATCAACCCCAAAATCTACTGAATTTGAAATAATTATCCCAACAGTCAAATAGCTGTTTGAATTTTACAAGTGTTTATAATAAAATAGCCAGTGATATGAGGAAAGCATTAGTTGTTATAACAGTAGCATTTATTTTTTTATGCGGAATTATAGGTAAAAACTCCGCAGATAGGCCTTTGTTCAAAAAAACAACCGCTTGTATTGAAAACATTGAAAAACATGCTTACCAAACAACAAATGAAATCGACAAAAATTATTTTATAAGCAATAACATCTCAAGTGCCTTAAAATTTGCACTTAACTGGCAAAATCAGGGGACTTTTAATAACAATATTTTTTGTATAAATAACTTTTTTGCTAAATCCGAAAAAAGTTTAAAAAAATATGACAATTCAAAAGAATACCTGCTTGCGATTTCACTATTTCCGAGAGCCCCTTAGCTTAGAATTTTAATTTTTTTTGTATTACAGAAATTTATTTTATAAATAAAAAAGGAGAGAACAAAATGGAATTTTTACATGCGCTTGTAAATGCACATTCCGTAGCAATCGCGGCCACAATTTTAATCGTTGCATATATATTCATAGCAACTGAAAAAATTCCCAAGGTCACAATTGCATTAATCGGTGGTGCACTAACAATTTTTTTAGGACTTGTCGGAGCAGACAAGACAATGGGCGATGTTTTAAACCCAAATTATTTTATTAACTTTGTAGATTTTGGTGTAGTCTTCTTACTTGTATCAATGATGATTATAGTAAACATAGCCACCCGAAGCGGGATGTTCAACTGGGTTGCAAACGAACTTTTAAAAATGACCAAAGGCCATCCTATTTTAGTATTGTTTGCATTAGGCTTATTTACGGCAATCACTTCAGCATTTTTGGATAACGTTACAACGGTTATATTGATTATGCCGATAACATTTGTAATAGCTGATAAACTCGGAATAAATCCTATACCTTTTCTTATGACAGAAATTTTCGCATCAAATATAGGCGGTACGGCAACTTTGATTGGAGATCCGCCAAACATTATTATAGGAAGCGCAGCAGGATTATCTTTTATGGACTTCATAAAAGAATTAACGCCTATAGTGGCTATTATTTTGATTGTTGTCCTAGCAGTAATGACATTCGTGTTTAGGAAACAAATGCAGACAACACCTGAAAAAATGGAATCAATAGCAAAATTAGATAATTCAAAAACCATAACGGATTTTCCGTTAATGATAAGAAGCTCAATAATACTAGGACTTGTTATCATTGGGTTTGTTTTGCACGATATAACACATATTCCCGCATATCTTACTGCAATGATCGGTGCAAGCATCTTGTTGTTATTTGAGAAACCAACCGACATATTAAAGGATGTTGAATGGAATACAATCTTCTTCTTTATCGGTTTATTCATAATAATCGGCGGTCTTGAGGCATCAGGCGGTATAGCACTGATGGCAAAATGGATACTCAATGTCACAAACGGTTCTGAAGAAGCAACAGCAATGCTGATTTTATGGGCATCAGGCTTCATATCCGGTATAATTGACAATATTCCATATACCGCAACGATGGCACCAATGATTATGGAAATTCAAAAGGTTATGGGTGCTGATTACACATATCCATTATGGTGGTGCCTATCCTTAGGCGCTTGTCTTGGAGGAAACATGACTATCATCGGTGCAGCCGCAAACGTAATCGTATCAGAAGCAGCTGCTCATAAAAACCATCCTATAACTTTTATGAGATTCTTAAAATACGGTATCTGTACTATGATTATTTCACTACTTCTAAGCACCGTATATATTTATGTAAGATTCTTGCATTAAAAAAAATACCGCTCTATTGAGCGGTATTTTTTTAACAAGTATAAAAATTTTTGAGTTATAATAATTCTATGGGAAAATTGTATCTAAATAGCAAGAGAATAATATCTCTTTTTCTGGCACTAGTCCTTTCATCATATTATGCACCTATATTTGATATAGCTTATGCCAAAGACGAGTTAAAAACATTAATTACAGAGCAAAATAAAAGCTCTGTTAATGTTATACCGGCAAAACTTGAAAAAGAGATTAAAGCCTCTGTTGCAAAAGTCTACGGTCAACAAAACGTTGATATAATATATGCAAACATAGAGCGTATAGCGCTTAAAACCATACTAACCCGTCCTCAATCTCTTAGAGATGAAGATTTAACCCGAGCTGAAGATTGGTACAAAGATGAAGTTATTTACATGTTTTACGCTGATCAATTCGGGGTAAAAAACACCTTTACTCCAAATACTTTTAAAGACGACATAAAAATGTTGGATTATTTAAAAGAGTTGGGCGTAACAACCATTTATATCTTACCATTTGCTGATTCGCCGATGAAAGATGCCGGTTTCGATGTTCGAAATCCAAGAGATGTTCGTGCAGATTTGGGCGGTATGAAGGAATTTAAGGAATTTTTAGCCGCAGCAAGAGAAAAAGGATTTAAAATAAAGGCTGACTTAGTCTTGAATCACTTTTCAGATGAACATACTTGGTTCAAGCAGGCAATGGCCGGCGATTTGGAGAAATTGGATTATTTTGTTGTTCGAGAACAATTGCCCGAATATACAAAATATAAAGATGAAAAACTCGGACATGTCGTTGAATATAAAGAACCAAACGGAAAAGTTTCAAAAAGACGTTTAATTTTTCCTGAAATAACCGACAATCACTACCGAAAAGTAACAATAAAAGATAAGGATTACTATTTTTACCACACATTTTATCCGTTTCAACTTGATATCAACTGGACAAACCCGCAAGTTTTATATTATAACCTGGAAACAATAAGCTATTGGGCAAATCTTGGAATAGATATTTTCAGGTTGGATGCTATACCTTATTTAATAAAAGAGGACGGAACAGATGCCGAGAACCTTCAAAACACGCATAGAATAATAAAAATTCTAAGTGCCTATTTACAAGCTGTTGCACCGAGGTCTGTAGTTCAGGCAGAAGCCTGCCAACACCCGAACAAAATTTTACCTTATTTTGGTAGCGAACAAAAAGTTAAACACTACATAAACTCCACTGAACGCGAAATAACCAGAACTGACGAAGTACAAATTGCATATCATTTTCCATACATGCCTGCAATTTGGGCCTCATTAGTCGCAGGAGATAACTCCTATTTTTGGAAAGCCTACAAACAAACTCCGCAAATTCCAAGCACTGCAGCCTGGGGAATATTTTTGAGAGTTCACGATGAATTAACTCTGGAAATGGTAAATCAAAAAACAAGAGATCTTTTATTTGAAGATTTAGCCCCTAAAGGTGCAGCTTTTAGAAAGGGCTTTGGTGTAAGCGGAAGATTGGCAAATTTCCTTGATAATGACCCTGAAAGAATTGGTATGGCATTTTCAATATTGCTTTCTTTACCTGGAGTTCCGATTATATATTACGGCGATGAAATAGGTATTCAAAACAATTTTGCAAACGCCAGAAGAAGCGCACGTATCAGGGAATACAAGCAAACTCACAGCAAAGACAAAGTTAAAATGCTCAGCTACTTTGACAGCCGTGACATAAATCGTGGTCCTATAACAGAGGAAACCTACAAAAAAGCTGTCGAGGAAAAGGGTTCATATAACAACATAGTTTATGAAAGAGTCAAAAAACTTATAAGACTGAGAAAATACTATCCTGTTATGACCAGAGGCTCTTTTGTTGAAATAAAAACAGAATCTCCTGAGGTATTTGCTTACGTCAGAGCTTTAGATGATACCAGAGTAGTAGTTATAAACAACCTGACAAATGACCGCATAAAAGCCACAATAAACCTAACTGATGATGACTTTGGTAAAAAGGCAAAGGAAGTTTATTTTTACGATTTATTGACCGATAAAATGACAAAGGCACAGGTAAAAAACAAACAGCTAACAGTCAAATTAAAACCCTATGATGCAATGTGGTTAAAGATGTAATCTTTCATACGTTTTAAACCTACCCCTAAATAGGTTGTGACGACCATTGTTACAACAAAATACAAGTACGTATTTTTCACAGGATCAAATATCCAACATATATCATGATTTGACTTCTCGGAAATAGGCACGCCGTTTACCCACAATAAAAATACCGTCAGCAAGTACATTACAAACAAATGGTTCGCCATAATATGATAAGTCACATTTCCCATATATTGCAAAAATTTGATATCTTTTAAGTAAGGATATAGAATTTTTACCACAAACAGCGAAGCCCAAATCCCCGTCAAACTTGTAAGCAAAGGTACAATACCCGCCGTATTAAACTGTCCCCAAACAAGAATATAGCTCAATCCTATTCCTTGAACAGGATCATAATCTGTATTAAACAGCCACAAAACCGCTTGTAAACAAATAACAAAACCTAAGCATTTGGCAGTAAAAATATCATGCCGGTCTTTAATAAACTGTGTATAAAAGAACCCTAAATACACAAAGAACATAGAAAATAGCGTTCTAACAATCACTAACAATATTGAGTTCATTGGAAAAAACTTAGTCAAGTATATGGAAAGAACACCTAAAACGGCAAAAAATACAAGATGTACATACCTATTATCTACAATTTTTTTAATTTGCCTGAATAAAAATAAAAATAAAACAAGCGTCATGAATAACTGAGTTACAAACCATAAAGGACAAGTCAAATCCAATTCATGCCCGTTTAAGTAAGGAGTTAAGATATAATTTTTAAAATTCACAGGCATACCCCAAAACTTTCCTGTCAACTTTGCAATTATAATAGTTATTCCTAAATATACAAACGTATACAAATAATATGGAACCAACAAACTTTTAACACGTTTTACCAAAAATTCAGAAACATTATTCAAATAATTTTCTTTAAATAAACAACCTGAAATAAAGAAAAATAAAGCAATTTGAAAAGAATAAGGCGGGAAAATTCCAAGCAATGAAAATTCCAAATGACCTGACACCACAAGCATAATAGCGAGTGCTTTTAACATTGTCATTTCGTTATTAAAAATTCTGTCCATAAATTCATTAAACCACAAAATTTTAATTTGTTTTATAATTAAAATATGAAAACAAAATCAGAAATAGCTGCGGAACTGTTTAAAAAAGGTTATAACTGTGCACAATCAGTATTTTGCGCATTTGCAGAAGACTTGGGTCTTGAATTTGAAACCGCTTTAAAACTCTCATCTTCATTTGGCGGAGGAATGGGGAGATTAAGGGAAGTTTGCGGAGCCGTAAGTGCAATGTTTATGATTGCAGGTCTAAAATACGGGTATACAACTCCAAACAACGATACAATAAAACAGGCACACTATGAAAGAATTCAAAAATTAGCTGAAGATTTTGAGGCAAAACACAATACAATTATCTGCAGAGAAATTCTTGGCTTGCCAAAAGGTAAAGATACGCCAATTCCGACCAAACGAACACACGAATATTATCAAACAAGGCCATGTGAAAAATGTATTGCGGATGCTGCTGAAATTATATCAAATTATATCAAAAACAACCAATAATTATTCGCAAACATGCTCTAATGCCTTTTCAAGAATAACCTTTACATGGTCATCGTCAAGCGAATAATATACGTTTTTACCCTTC
>CALVAZ010000086.1 GCA_944325675.1 Candidatus Gastranaerophilales bacterium | reverse complement strand
GTTGCCGCGATTATTTTGGTAATAATCTTAATCGCTGTGCTGATAATTCAGCAAAATAAGGTCAAAAGTGTTTTGCAAAGCACACAACAAGACCGTTTGGATTTAGAAGAAAAAGAAAAACTTTTATTGAAAGAAGCAAGAATTAAAGCAATTGAAGAGCTTCAAAATGACAGAGAAAAACTCAACGAAGAGGAAAGAGAACGCAGACAAGAATTAAATCGTCAAGAGCAGAAATTAGCAAAACGTGAGGATATGCTTGAAGATAAAATTCAAGAGTATACCGACAAGGATTTGCAATTACAGAGAAAACTTGATGAGCTTTTGGAAAAAGAAGATTATTTGGCAGAAATTGTTCAAAAGCAAACGACGGAATTGGAAAGAATTTCAGGAATGTCTGCCGAGGAAGCAAAAAATATGCTGCTTGAGCAACTAAAGCATGATCTGGCACAGGAGCAAATGCAATTAATCAGGGAAAATGAAGCCAAGATTAAAGAAAATGCGTTGGAAAAATCAAAGGAAATTCTTTCAACTGCTATGCAAAGATGTATGATTGAGCAGGTTGTTGAAACAACAGTTTCGGTTGTTGCATTACCGAGTGATGAAATGAAGGGACGTATAATCGGCAGGGAAGGTCGTAATATCAGAGCATTGGAAACCTTGACCGGTGTTGATTTAATCATTGATGATACTCCTGAAGCGGTTGTTCTGTCAAGTTTTGACCCTGTAAGGCGTGAAATCGCAAAACTTGCTTTGGAAAAACTTATTGTTGACGGTCGTATTCACCCTGTAAGAATTGAAGAAATGGTTGAAAAAGCCAGAGAAGAAATAGAGAAGAAAATATGGACCGAAGGTGAAAATGCAGCTTTTGAAATGGGTGTTATGGGTTTGAATAAAGAGCTTATAAAAACCTTAGGCCGACTTTATTACAGAACAAGCTACGGACAAAATGTTTTGAAACATTCTTTGGAAGTCGGACATATTGCCGGTATGCTCGCTGCTGAACTCGGTGCAAATGAGGCGGTTGCAAAGCGTGCAGGACTTTTGCATGATATAGGAAAAGCGGTTGACCAAACTCAAGAGGGTACACATATCCAGCTTGGTGTTGAGCTTGCCGCAAGATACGGTGAAAAACCTGAAATTATTCATGCTATTGAGGCACACCACGATGATGTTGTTGCAAACACTGTCGAGGCCGTTCTTGTAAAGATTGCCGATGCTATATCAGCAGGCAGACCTGGCGCAAGACGAGATACTTTGGAAATTTATATAAAACGTCTTCAAAAGATTGAAGAAATAGTTAACAGCTATGAAGGTATAAAACAATCATTTGCGGTTCAAGCAGGACGTGAGGTTAGAATTATTGTTCAGGCTGAAATGTTTGACGATTTGGCTTCTCAAAAACTTGCACGTGATGTCGCAAAACGTATTGAGGATGAAATCGACTATCCCGGACAAATTCGTGTTACGGTGGTCAGAGAGTTCAGAACAACTGAAATTGCTAAGTAAGGTTTAAGAGTGAAGATTTTCTTCACTCTTAAATTCATATATTTACCAGGTATATAAAAGTATGGGTGATGAAAAAACGATAAAATTAATATTTTTTGGAGATATGGTCGGCAAACCCGGCAGGCATGTCGTTCGGGATTTTTTGCTTAAAAATTCGGAAAAATATGATTTTGTTATGGCTAATGTCGAAAATGCATCACATGGATTCGGATTAACTGAAAAGAATTACAATGAGCTCATATCTTACGGTGTGGATTGTATGACATCAGGCAATCACATTTGGGATAAACGTGATATTTTCGCGTTTATTGATAATGCGGATAAACTTCTTCGTCCAATTAATTATCCTTTGGGTACAAAAGGTTTGGGCAGTCGCGTGTTTGATTGCGGTGATTATAAAATCGCTGTGATAAATGTTTTGGGCAAGGTTTTTATAAACGTAGTTGATTTTCAGTGGGAATTGATAACTGAAGAAATAAAAAGATTAAAAGAAATCACGCCGATTGTAATTATTGATTTTCATGCAGAGGCAACTGCCGAAAAGATTTGTTTTGGAAAATATTGTTCTGAACTTGGAGTGAGCGCATTTTTTGGTACTCATACACATGTTCAGACATCAGATGAAAGTGTTATTAACGGTATGGGATACATAACTGATACGGGATTTTGCGGTGCATCAGACGGGGTTATCGGTATGGAATACAAAACCTCTCTGGCTAGATTTTTGACGGGTATCCCTGAACGTTACGAGGTGGCAGACGGTAAAAGTGTTCAATTGAACGCAGTTGAGGTGGAAATTAATCCATTGACGGGGCATACTGTTGCTATAAAAAGAGTTTTTTGTAGTAAAGATAATAATAAAGAGGAAGACAATGAAGACTGATTTGCACATCCATACATATTACTCGGACGGTGTGTTCTCGCCTGAAAAAATAGTCGATACCGCAATCGATGTCGGACTTCAGGCCATCGCTATCACTGATCACGACAATGTCTTGGCTTACGATGTCGCACAAAAATATATAAAGGAAAAGGGTTTGGTCGACAAGCTGGAAGTTATTCGGGGTATAGAGGTCAATACCTTGTATAAAAATTATGAAGTTCATATATTGGGCTATTTCATGAATCCAGAAAATAGTGATTTTCAAGCCATGTTAAAAACTCAACAGCAGGCCAGAATTAAGCAGACAAAAGAAATAATTTCACTTTTAGCTAAAAAAGAAGGGATAAAAATAAAATTCGATGACATAAAAAAGCTTGTTGCAGAAGGCGGAAGTATTGGCAGACCTCATATAGCTAAAGCAATAACAAATGCAGGCGGAACGACTAATGTGATGGATGCTTACGCAAAGTATATTAATGAGGACTCGCCCGTATATGTACAGAGGAAAACGGTAACCCCTCAAGACGCCGTCGAGGTTATATACGATGCCGGAGGGATACCCGTAATAGCACATCCTCATGATTTGGATATTGCGGAAACTTTGATAAAAGAACTTATGAATTATGGGTTAAGAGGTATAGAAGCATATCACAGAAAGCATTCTCCGGCTTGTGTTGAATATTTTTCCTCCATGGCGGAAGAATTGGGTTTGATAGTTACCGGAGGTTCTGATTTTCATACTCCAAATATTATGAACGGACAAATTATACTTGGCAAAAATTTCGTTCCGGATTGGGTGTATGACAAACTTGTGAAAGAAAAGAAAATAATTGATATGGCGTAGGTATGATTAAAAAAAATATTTGGAAACTTGAATATTCAATAACTATATTCGTTTTATTGGGACTTTTTATGCTTTTTGTTCCCGTAAAGATTGAAAATTATTATCAAGCAAGTCTGATTTCAAAGTGGAATGAAAGATATAATAACGTTTCTTACATGTTTACGGTAATAAATGCTCAGACTAACGATGAAATTTTGAAGAGTTTTGCACAAGCAAAAACTCCTGAGCAGCGCGAAAAATTGCTGCTTCAGCTTGTAAAACCATATTTAAGAATCAAATACACGGATAAATTCCCACGAAGATACAAGCCTAAATTCATGAATGGTGAACGTGTTCATAAGGGTGATTATTTCTACTTTAACGATTTATATTTTGCAGATAAGCAAATTATAGGGATAAAAGATATTATCAAACATGGAGAAAATGCTCCTTGGTTTATGATGATGTTTGATATTAACGGGCTTATTCCTCCTAATGTATGGGGTAAAGATATATTTGGTATTTATATTTTTGACGAGGGAAAAATCCAGCCTTTTGGTTACAATAAAACGGAAGAACAGCTTTTGGAAGACTGTTCGCAAAATGGTACCGGGGTTGGCTGCTCTTATTATTACAGAATAGGCGGTAAATTTGATGATTAAAAGAGTTTGCGTTTTTGCGTCATCTTCCAATTTTTTGCAGCCTTTATACTACAAAGATGCTGCTGAATTGGGAAGGTTATTAGGGCAAAACGGCTATGATATGGTGTATGGCGGAAGTAATCTTGGACTTATGTGGGCTTGTGCGGGTGCTGCAAAGGCGCATGGTGCAAAATTGACCGGTGTGATGCCTGAAAAACTCCAAAGTATGGGAGTTTTCACGGATGGTTGTGATGAGTTCTTTGTCACAGAAGGTATGAGAGAAAGAAAAGCTAAAATAGATAGTATCTCTGATGCGGTAGTTGCTTTGCCGGGTGGGTTTGGCACCTTGGAAGAATTGTCTGAAATGATTGTACAAAAACAATTAGGCTACAATAAAAAGCCTATCGTGCTTTTAAATACCAATGCTTTTTATGATAAGTTGAATGACTTTTTTGAGGAGGTTATAGAGCAAAAGTATGCAAACAAAAATGTCAGAAGTTTGTATTATTTTGCACAAAATCCGCAAGAAGTTATTGATTACTTGAAAAACTATAAACCATCTGAATTGAATGTTGATAAAAATGCAATTTATGCAAGATAGGTCCAAATTAATTTTGCATTTATCTAAAAATATGTTATAATATCCTTAAAAATAAAGGAGAGGCGTATGAGCAAAGATGCAAAGCGGCATAACGGGGGGGGGCGACTCCTTTAAGCCAACGTAGCTGTTGGAACCGCCCAATTAGAGATTGGTCAAAATTAACAAATAATGATTTAAAAAGAGAAAAAGGTTTTACTCTTGCGGAGGTTTTGATAACATTATTAATCATTGGGATTGTTGCTGCTATTACTATACCTACAATTGTACAAGATATAAGAAACAGAACGCTTCAAGCTGCACTGAAAAAAGAATATTCAGTTATTCAAGAAGCCTTTGGAATGTACCAAGCCAGACATTATGGAGAAAAATTAAAGCCTGCTCAGATAGGAAATCAAGCCTTAAAATCTGAGATTATGGACTTTTTTGCTGTTATAAAGGATTGTGACTTTGGTTCTAATTATAATACTACGCTTGAGAACCCTTGTGTTAAAAATTCAGAAAGAATATATAAAACATTGGATGGCAAAAATGCTTCTATGAACTATTTGGACGATGGTCAGTTTATTTTGAAAGATGGTAGTATGATTTTTTTGGAAAATGTTATTACTGGTCGTGTATACATATCAGTTGATGTTAATGGTTACATAAAAGGTCCAAATATTTGGGGAGTTGATTTGTTTACTTTTCAACTTATGTCCGATGGCAGAATATTACCTATGGGCGCTGAAGGTACTGACTATGCAGATGAAACTTTGTATTGCTCAAAAAGGTTAAATAGTTCTTATTATAATGGTATAGGATGTACAGCAAAAGCTTTGAAGGACAAAAATTATTTTTCGGATTTAAAATAGATAAATATTTCTATTTCGAGTATGCTTTTAAAATTTTATTAAATTAAAAAATGTAGAGGATATAAAATTGATTTCTAATAAATTTTGTTTTAAATATTGCGAAGGTTTTACTTTAGCAGAAGTTTTAATAGTTCTTGCAGTAATCGGTGTTGTTGCAGCATTAACAGTACCTAACTTGATTTCTAATTATAAGAAAAATGTCGCTATAGCAAGATTGAAAGAGGCTTACTCGCTACTCAATAATGCATATAAATTATCTGTGGCGGATAATGGAAATTTTTTATCTTTTCGCCATAATAAAGAATATACAGATAATTTATCAAAACAAGACTTTGATAAATACTTTAGAAAATATTTAAAAATAACTAAAGATTGTGAGAGTTTGATATCTTGTGGGTATAGTTCCGATAATCCTTTTACTAGAATTAATTCGGATGAAGTTTATGAGTTCGTTACAACTTCTCATACAAGAGCTTATTTGTTATCCAACGGAATGGTTTTATTTTATCGTGATTTGCAGTATGGTGAAACTGGGGGATTTGCTTTTAATAATATCTTTTTGAGTGTTGATATAAACGGTCCTTCAGGACCTAATAAGACAGGTGTTGATCTTTTTCTGTTTTCAATTATAGATTCCTATAATTATAATTCGGTTATGCCAAGGTTGCATGAGTGGGGTAGAAGCAATGTAGAAGATGAGTGTACAAATGTGCTTTTTGGTGGAAGTTCTTGTACAGCAAAGATAATGTTTGACGGGTGGAAATTTGCCGATAATTATCCATACAAGTTTTAAAAAATATCTCTTTATGTTATAATGTCCCTAGAATAAGGAGATATCATGGAAAATCTGAGAGATAAATACGAAGTTGTTATTGGTTTAGAGGTACACGCACAGCTAAAGACTAAATCAAAGATATTTGCACCCGACGGATGTGAATTCGGTAAGGAACAAAATACTGAAGTTAGTCCGATTACTTTGGGTATGCCCGGCGTTTTGCCTGTTTTGAACAAAGAAGTTGTAAATATGGGAATTTTGACAGGACTTGCTCTTAATTGTGAAATCCCTGCACGTTGTAAATTTGACAGAAAGCAATACTTCTATCCTGATTTGCCGAAAGGTTATCAGATTTCTCAATATGATGAGCCGATTTGTGTCAATGGTTATATTGATATAGCCGGCAAAAGAATTGGTATCACCCGTGCTCACTTAGAGGAAGATGCAGGTAAACTTGTTCACGCAGGCGCTGATGGTTTGGCAGGCTCAAGTTATTCATTGGTGGACTTGAACAGAGCTGGAACTCCGCTTTTGGAAATTGTGTCTGAACCAGATATGAGAAGCTCTGATGAGGCAAGAGCTTATATGGAAGAACTGCGTAGTATTGTAAGATATATCGGTGTTTGTGACGGTAACCTCGAAGAAGGTTCTATGAGATGTGATGCCAATATATCCATTATGCCAAAAGGCTCTAAAGAATTCGGTACACGTGCGGAAATTAAAAACGTAAACAGTTTTTCTGCACTTCAAAGAGCCATTGAATACGAAATAGACAGACAAATCGAAATTGTTGAAGATGGCGGGAAAGTAGTTCAAGAAACAAGATTGTGGGATGATAACTCTCGTGAAACTCGTTCTATGAGGGGTAAAGAGGATGCTCATGATTACAGATATTTCCCTGAGCCTGATTTGATGCCTTTGGAAATTTCAAGAGAATGGGTAGAAGATATAAGATCAAAAATGCCGGAACTTCCGTCCGCTAAACGTAAACGTTATATGGATTTAGGTTTAAGTGAATATGATGCAAATGTTATAGTAGAACAGATGGGGCTTGCATTATTCTTTGATGAAGTTCTTAAACTCGGTGCAACTCCTAAAATTGCGGTTAATTTTATAATGGGCGAGATTGCAGCATATTTAAAAGAAGAAAAAATCGAAATTACAGATACAAAACTTACGCCTGAAAATCTTGTTGAATTAATTGCTTTAATCGAAAAAGGGACTATTTCCAACAACATAGGTAAACAAATTATTCTTGATATGATGAAGGATGGCAAAAAGGCTTCTCAAATAGTTGAAGAAAGAGGATTAAGTCAGATTTCTGACGAGGGTGCAATCAAGGAAATTGTTCAAAAAGTTGTTGATGCTAATCCAAACCAGGTTGCAGCCTACAAAGGTGGTAAAGTTCAGCTTTTAGGTTTCTTTGTCGGTCAAGTTATGAAGGAAACAAAAGGAAGAGCTAATCCAAAAACAGTTAACGAATTATTGAAAGAAATTTTAGGATAAGATGTATAAATTATTACCCTCCCCAAAATAAGGGAGGGTAGTAGTATTTATGGAGTGGTTATGTTTTTTAAGAAGCGAAAAAGCAGTATGGAAAAAGAAATTTTTGAGCAATCAGAAATTTTGGAGCATTTAATAAATACATATATCGGTGAAAATGAAAAAATAGATATTGATGTACCTATTGGAATTGAACAGGTTGTATTTGTTGCAAGCGGATCCTCATATCATTGTGCGCGTTATGGTGCGGACATATTCGGAAATATTGCAAATCTGGAAGCGAGAGCCATATATTCAAGTGAATTTCTGCTGAAAACAGTTATTCCGCATGCTGAAAATATGCTTTACGTATTTATAACTCAATCCGGTGAAACCTCTGATACCAATAAAGCTTTGATAAAAGCTAAGCAATCCGGTGTGCAGACGCTTTGCATAACTAATAAAGAGGATTCAACAATTTGGAATGCTTCTGACTACAAAGTTTGTTGTCATGCTGGTGTGGAAAGAAGCATTGCGGCTACAAAGTCTTTGACATCTCAAATGATGTGTGTAACGCTTTTAGCTTTAAAATTTGCTCAAATAAAAGATATGGATACTGAAAACTACATAAATGAATTAACTTCTGTTCCAAGATTTGTTGAAGAAACATACAAGCTTCGGACTAAAATCAAGTTGTTAGGAAGATTTTTGTCGAAATATAAAAACATCGTTATTTGTGCAGATGGGGTGTCTTATGCGTTAGCTAAAGAGGCTGCTTTAAAGATTAAAGAAACATCTTACCTGAACGTTACATCAAGTATCTTGGGTGAATTTATGCACGGGCATGTTGCTGTTTTGAATAATAAATCTGCGTTTATTTATATATTAGTTGATGACTTGAGTTATATCGCAACAAAAAATTTGAACAAAATTAAGGAAGAATATAATCCTCCTATTTGTATAATTGGTAATAAAAATGTAAAAATAAAATCCACGTTTAATATTAACATTGACTGCGAAAGTAAGATTGTCAAATATTTTTGTGTAGCTGTTATGATACAACTTCTTGCACTTGAAATTGCATTAAAACTTGGCAGAAACGTCGATAAGCCGCATGGCTTGAATAAGGTTGTTAAGTAGTCAATAAAAAAGAGGTCTTTTGAACCTCTTTTTTTGTTTACTTAAATTGTTCTAAAAATCTGACATCATTATTAAAGAATAATCTTATGTCATCTATTGCATATTTTAGCATTGCAAGTCTTTCAATACCCATACCGAAGGCAAATCCTGTATATATGTCAGGGTCAATTCCGACTCCTCTTAATACATTTGGATCAACCATTCCTGCGCCTAAGATTTCCAACCAGCCTGTTCCTGAACATGTTCTGCAGCCTTTGCCTTCGCACATAATACATTGAACGTCAACCTCTGCTGAAGGCTCCGTAAATGGGAAAAAGCTGCTTCTAAAGCGTGTCGGGCGGCTTTGACCAAAATATATTCTTATAAATTCATTCAATACACCTTTTAAATCACCGAAGGTTATGTCTTTATCAACATACAAGCCTTCAATTTGGTGGAAAAAGTTATTTTTGCGCGCGTTAACGTTTTCATTTCTGTAAACTCTGCCCGGAGCAACAACTCTTATCGGAGGTTTTTTGTCCTCCATAGCATGAATTTGTGCGCCTGAAGTCTGACTTCTCAAGACAACATTTTTTGCAATTTTAGTATAAAAAGTATCCTGTACATCTCTTGCCGGGTGGTCTTTAGGGACGTTAAGCATATCAAAATTATAATATTCAGTTTCAACTTCAGGTGAAAGTTGATCGCTTACAACAGAAAAACCAAGATTTTGGAAAATAGAAACTATTTCGTTTGTTGTAGATGTGAGAGGGTGTGTATGCCCTATTTTTGTATATTTCCCTGGAAGGGTTACATCAATACATTCTTTTTGAAGTTTTTCGTTTAGTTCTTTTTTATAGAATTCATCATATTTACTTTTTAGGCCGGATTCTAATTTTTGTGTAATTTCATTAGCCAATGCGCCAACAGTTCTTTTGTCCTCGTCGGATAAATCTTTTAGTCCTTTTTTAATTTCGTTAAACTCACCCTTGCGGCTCAAATACTTTGCGCGTATTTCTTCAATATCGTTAATTGAAGATGCTTTTTCAAGATCTGCCGTTGCATTTTTGTAAATATTTTCCAATTGAGTTTTCATTACTTTCCCTCTTATATTAGTTCATTATATTTTTTTTCGTATCCAATGGTTGTTTGCGGTCCGTGTCCAGGATATACTGAAGTTTCATCATCCAATTTAAAAAGAATATCTTTGATACTTTTTGATAATTCGGAAAAATTCCCGCCGGGTAAGTCGGTTCTGCCGACACTATCCTTAAACAAAGTATCGCCTGAGAATAGTTTATCTCCAACAAGGTAGCATACTCCGCCTTTTGTATGACCGGGAGTAGAAATTACTTTGATGTCGGTATTACCAAATCTTAAAATATCCCCATCATGTACGTAATCATCAGCCTTCGGTGTTTCAATACCTGTAACTCCAAAGGTTTGCATAATATTTGCGGATTCTTTCATTCTTTCTACATCATCTTTATTAACAAGCACTTTAGCCCCTGTTTTATCTTTCATCCCGTTAATTCCCAATACGTGGTCAAAATGACCATGGGTTAATAGTATATATTTTAATTTTAACCCTTCAAGAGATTTCAAAATTTCAGACTTTACCTCGGAACAGTCAATTAATACTGCTTCATTACCGTCTGTTAAAAGATAATTATTGGCATCAATAGGGCCTGATATGAAAGTTTTTATATTCATTTTCTTACAATCTCAAAAATATCTTTGCAATGTTTAAATAGTTCTTCAGCATTCTTCAATGCAATCATATTTGGCCCGTCGCATAGTGCCTTGTCAGGCTCAGGATGAACTTCAAAGAACAATACATTTGCGCCGGCAGCCATTGCAGCTTTTGCAAGCGGCGGAACAAATCTTCTATCACCGCCGGAACTTGTCCCGTTTGCTCCCGGTAATTGAACACTGTGTGTCGCATCAAATACAACAGGATAGCCAAATTCTTGCATAATTGATATTGCTCTGAAATCAACTACTAAATTGTTATAGCCGAAAGAAGTCCCTCTGTCAGTTAATAAAATATTGTTGTTTCCTGAGTCTTCAACTTTTTTAACCAAAGGTCCCATTTGTTCGGGTGCCAAGAATTGACCTTTCTTTATATTTACGATTTTGCCTGTTTTTGCTGCCGCTACAAGCAAATCTGTTTGTCTGCACAAAAACGCCGGTATTTGAAGTATATCGGCAACTTCCGCAACAGGTGCCGCCTGATCCGGTGTATGAATGTCCGTTACTATCGGTACATCATATTTAGTCTTTATTGCGTTAAGCATTTCAAGACCTTTTTCCATTCCTGGGCCTCTAAATGAATTTATAGACGAGCGATTAGCCTTATCGAAAGATGATTTGAATACAAAGTTTATGCCTAACTTTGCGGTGATTTCTTTCAGACCTTTTGCTGTCTCATCAAGTATTTCCATGCTCTCTGCCGCACACGGACCTGCCAGTATGGTTAATTTGTCCCCGCCTATTTCAAAATCTTTTAGTTTTAGTTTTTTTATTACGTCCATACTCGGATTATACGAAAAAAAACTCAGAAATACAATAAGTTTGTATTTTTTCTGTATATATGTTACTATTCATTAGAGGAGAGAGTGATGGATAAAAAGGTCTTTAAATTAAAAAATGATATAGAGGTTTTATATAAGCGTAACAAAAATACCCCGCGTATTGCGTTGTGTTTTAATTTGTCGTTAAATGATCCGGTGCCAAACCCCGGAGATTATACTTTGATGACACGTTTGTTTATGCAAGGTACAAAAAACAGAACAGCTGAGCAGCTCTCTGAAGAATTGGATAAGTACGCAATTGAGTTCTCCAGTGAGTTAAAACTTGATTATTTAAAGTTGAAATTTGTATGTTTAAATGAAGACTTTGATAAAGCACTTGAAATATTTGAAGATGTAATAAAAAATTCTACATTTGAAGATTTTGATAAAGAAAAGATTAAACTTGCAGGAGAAATCCAAGCTCAACTTGATTCCCCAAAAGCCAAGGTTGTGGATAATTTTTATAGGAATTTATACACAAATCACCATTATGGATACACAAATACTGTTATCTTCGAAAATTTAGACAATGTTCATCGGAAAGATGTTTTGAGAGGTTATAAGACTTTTATGGAAAACAGTAAAAAGGTTATAGCTTTTGTGGGTGATTTGGAATTTGATGAGGTTGTAGAAAAGTTAAATAAACATCTTGGAGATTTAGCACCTTCAATAGTTGAATTGCCGTATATTAAACCTCCTTTTTTAGAAAAAGTGAAGGATTTAGAGATAACAAAGCCAGATGCAAATCAGGCACATATAATTAAAGGGTGGTTAGTTCAAACAGCAAGTCAGGAGGATTATCCGGTTTTGGCTCTTATGAATATTATTCTAGGGGCTTCCGGTTTATCATCAAGGTTGTTCACTGAGTTGAGGGATAAAAAAGGCTTAGCCTACGTCGTGCGAAGCTCTTATGATGTTGCGAGATTATGTGCTAATTTTTCCATCTATATTGCAACGGAACCCAAGAATATTGATGTTTCTTTGAAAGGATTTCAAGAGGAAATCGACAAAATCAAGAATATTTTAGTTTCCAAAGAGGAACTTGAAAATGCAAAGAATAATCTTATAGGCAAATGGGCTTTTTCTCAAGAGGATAACAACCAGCAGGCTGCAACTTATGCTCATTATGCTGTTACCGGTTTGGGGTTTGATTTTAATGAGGTTGCTAAAGAAAAAATCAAGGCAGTTACTCCACAACAAATAAAAGATTGTGCGAATAAATATTTTAATGATAAATATGTAATTTCAATAATTAAGCCTTAACCTTATCAGGGGATTATTTTAATGGTTTTATAACAAATAATATTTTTGATGAAGCTACATGATTTTATTTGTATAGTTTTTGTTTCGGTTATTTTTTTTGTAAAGGTACCGGAGGCTTTTGCTGTTTATGA
>CALVAZ010000085.1 GCA_944325675.1 Candidatus Gastranaerophilales bacterium | reverse complement strand
ACAGTCTGATTTTCTGGCTGTGATGGTTAATAGTCTCGCTTGTGATGCTGCTAATCCCATCTTTGTTTCAATTTCCTTTCGTAACTTAGTAACAAATTCCTTGTATTCATGTAGTACTACGGAATTTGTGGGGTAAATCTTTAAGTACAAATGTATTTTTTGTAACAATTTTTAACATATCAATTCATAGACATTAATTAAATATCCATTAAATGATTGATGTGAAGTAACAAATAATATTCTATTGTATCTATGGGGCAGGGGATAATATGAGTACTCAGACTTTAAATTCAATAGCTTCAAAAGAATTATACGTGCAATATGATTGGTATAAGAAGTCTTTTCCGCCAATCATACAACAATCTTGCGATGAATTTTTTCTGCCCGGTTTTAAATTCGAGATGATAGGGATCAGCAAGAATATCAATGCCTTAATGGATAAGGACTCCTATTTTGTAACGAAAATTCGTATTGATAAACAATATGATATGTTTTTCAGAAGCTCTGAGAAAGCTATATCGCTCATATTGGACAGGGCTTTGGGCAAACCGAACAGAACATTCAATCTTAATAGAATGACCGATTTGGAAGCAAAAATCATAACTTCATTTAATGATTATATGTTTAATATGACATCTAAACTTCTATCTCCCGCACCTGCAACCGAACTTAGAAGAACAAACTTTGATGTTATACATCTTACTTTCGTTATAAAAGATATTGATGAACCAAAGTTTGGCAAATTCATCATATCTCTGCCTGCAGCACTTTTGAACCCTGAAACTGTCGTCTGTAAAGAAGAAAAATTCGACAACACTTCTTTTAAAACAAGTACTCTTGATGTAAAAATTAAAATCGGCTCAACAAAGTTTTCAGTACTTGACTTAAAAAATCTGGACTTGGAAGATATTGTTGTTTTTGACAATAGTAACACAAAACAAATGACCCTTATAATAGACGATTACGAAAAAGAAATTAAATTAAAGCCAAATCTGGGATTAATAACACCAATAGATAACAACAACGGAGGAAATAATATGGGAGCTAATAATTTATGGGACAGCATAGAAGTTGAAATGAACGCTGAATTTGATGCTGTTAAAATAACTCTCGGAGAACTTAAACAAATAGAAGACGGAATGGTAGTTGATCTCACATCAATCTACGATAACAAAGTCTCTTTAAAAGTTGAGGACAAAGTTATCGCTAAAGGTGAACTTGTAATTGTAAACGACCATTATGGTGTAAAAATTTCCGAAGTTACCGCAAAACAAAAGGTTGGAGCCGCTCAACCGGAAGCCACCGAATTTGTACAAGAAAATTCAGACGACTTTGAGGAAGAAAATTCTGAAGAAAACACTGAGGTTTCTATAAATGCAGATCAACAGGACGAAGAATTTGATTATAGCGACTTTGAATTAGACGATGAGGATATTTAATAAGGAGTAAATTTATGGGAGGATATATAGCTAATTTTACAGTTTACACAATGGCAATGCTTGGATTGATATGCTTTGCTCTTTTTGTGTATAAAAAGTTTCTCATAAGCAACACCGGTAAAAATTCAAATTTTCTTGGGATTGAAGAATGTATAAGTCTTGCACCAAGAAAAACACTATACGTTGTTCGAGCAGGTAATGAGAGATTTTTGATTGCATCAGATGTTGATAAAACAAGTTTAATTTCAAAACTTGATACAAACACAAAAGAACAACGAGTTGAAAAACAAACAGGAGTTGAAGATTTGCCTGTAATAGTAGATTTCAAATCCAAAGAAAAACCTGTAATAAAAGAAATGCTCAAAAAAATCAATGAATTATAAGGATAATAAATGGACACAGTTTTAAAAGATATAAACCCAGTTTTACAAATGTTAATAGTAATGACGGTATTTTCGCTTATACCGTTTATATTTTGCTGCATGACAAGCTTTTTAAGATTTGTCATAGTCTTTTCAATGTTGAAAACTGCAATGGGAACTCAGCAAGTACCACCTTCAATTGTAATCATCGGGCTTGCAATGATATTAACCTTCTATACAATGGGAACAACATTTTCCAAAATGTATGAGCTTGGCTCAGTTCCTTATCAGAAAAATCAAAATATGATTGAGGCTATAAACGAGGGTTCAAAACCGTTAAAAGAATTTATGATGAAGCAGACACGCGAATCCGACTTGGCGTTTTTTGTTGAATTATCCCAAAAAGAACCGCCCAAATCTCCGGAAGAAATAACCATATGGCAGGTCGCACCGGCATTTATTATGAGTGAACTAAAAACTGCTTTTGAAATCGGGTTTATTATATTTGTACCATTCATAGTACTCGACCTTGTAGTAGCCAACATACTGTTAGCACTCGGTATGTTTATGTTATCACCCACCATTATATCGTTGCCGTTTAAATTGCTCATATTTATAGCGGTGGACGGTTGGGCGCTAATAGTGCAGGGTCTTGTTACAAGTTATAATTAAGGAGAGTTATGGAACCTTTAATAGAATATTTAGCAAGAGGATTTATGGTAATGCTGGCGATATCAATGCCCTGCGTTCTTGTTGCAGCGGGTATTGGGCTAGTTGTAGGTATATTACAGGCCGTAACTCAGGTACAGGAACAAACAATTGCTGCAGCACCAAAAATATTGGCCGTATTTTTAGTAATAATAATAGGTGGAGTAGGATTTATAAGAATATTATCAAACCTTTTCATGGACGGAGCCGCACTTGCCTTTAACATTGTGCCTAAAAATGAAACTTATGTCCTTGCATCAGATTATTATAAATATACTTCACCTTTTGAGGGAGAAATGCAAGACAGGTTTAAAAATAACTCTAATATAGATGAAATTATGAAAAATCCGGGCAAGGTACCATTTATTGATAATCAACAGAAAATGAAATACTTACCGAGTTCAAGGACACCAATGCCTCGTCCTAACTTTGTAGAAACCAATCGAATACTGGGCAGATAACCATGAAAAAGTTTTTAACAACAATCTTATTATTTAATACAACATTACCGGCTTTATCTTTTGAAGATTTGATGATAATTTCGAAATCGCCGGTTAAAAAAGTTTCTGCTCAAGACGAAGCAATTGTGAATGTCAGACCTGTTTTCACAATATACAACGAGAAGAAAATATTAATTGTAACACCAATAAAAACGGGTAAGACCAAAATAATTACCGACACAACAGACGGGCAGGAAATTTTAGAAATAAACATCAGCAAAAAGAAAACTACCGTCAAACCAAATGAAAAATTTGATTATTTTTCAATGGACATGCCGCCTGAGGCCATAGAAATTCCTGAGCCTCCCACTTATACGGAACAAGGGGAGCAAAAATAATGGATGCGATAATAACGGAGTTAATGAAAATGTTCCCTGCACTTAATACTATGCTGGCTGCCGGTATTATGGTTTTTGCCAGATTAATGGGTTTTGTGCGCCTTGCACCTGTTTTTAACCGAAAAGAAATACCCGGAATGGTTAAAATAGCATTATGTCTTCTTTTGACAATAGTTATAACTCCTTTTGTAAAAACATCCGACTTAACTGTTATGAATTCATTTGTTCTGTCAATTTTTCTAAATGTAGTTGTCGGAGCATTGGTTGGTTATATGGCACAACTTATTTTACTGGCAGTTGAAGCAGGTGCTGATATGATTAACATGCAAATGGGATTGTCTTCGGCTATGGTATTAGACCCTACAACATCAAGCCAAGTTTCTATATTAAGCAAGATTATGGCATTATTCGGAATTTTGGTATTCATACATTTAGGCGGGATATATTGGCTGGTAAGAGCATTAATGCGAAGTTTCGAAATTTTTCCGATTTATGCTACCAGTATTCCTCTTAACCAACTTGTAAACATGGATTACTTGATAAGTATGTCATCAAATGTCCTGTTTATGGGCCTGCAAATCGCATCTCCAATCCTTTTGGCAACACTGGGACAAGATATTATCTTGGGCGTAATCTCAAAAACTGCACCTCAAGTGAATGTATTTCAACTCAGCTTCCTATTCAAACCTGTTTTAGGAGCTGCAATTATGATATGGATTTTACCTATGTTGTTAAATATCATTAGTGAATATTTCTTATCTTATTCTAATATTTTTTAAAAATTAACCTCCTCAAATATTCATAGTAAAATATTTACATGGTACAAAGTGCTTACATACATATACCGTTTTGTAAACAAAAATGCAATTATTGTTCGTTTATATCTTTTCCGAAGTTAGAAATGAAAGAACAATATCTTGAAGCACTTGAAAAAGAGATTAAACACCACTATAAAGGTGAGACTTTAAAAACAATATACTTTGGCGGAGGAACACCTTCACTTTTAAGTGCATATGAATTTGAAAGATTGCTGCAATTATTTAATTTCAGTAAACAAACAGAAATTACAGCAGAGCTTAATCCCGAAAGCATTACTCAAGAATATCTTTGCAAACTATACAAAATAGGAATTAATCGAATAAGTATCGGCTGCCAAACGTTTGATGATAATATTTTAAAAATTATAGGACGACACCATAAAGCAAAACAAGTCGAAGATACAGTAAAATTGGCTCAAAATATTGGTTTTGATAACATAAGCCTTGATTTTATATATGGTTTACCCACCCAAACAATATCAGGATTTGAAGAAGATTTGAAAAAAGCAATTTCACTTGGCATTCAACACATATCACTATATGGATTAAAAATAGATGATGGGTGTTATTTTTATAAAAATCCCCCTAAAAAATTGCCGAGTGAAGACGAACAAGCAGATATGTATTTAAAAGCTATTAGTATCCTTAATAATTTTGAACATTACGAAATAAGTAATTTCGGTAAACCATCCAAACATAATCTAAATTACTGGGATAATGAAAATTACTATGGTTTTGGACTTGCCGCACATGGTTACATTGACAAAGTAAGATATTCTAACTTTGAAAATCTAACTGATTATATTACAAATCCCATTAAACATTACATGGAACATCAACTTTCCAAACAAGAAATACTTGAAGAAGAAATTTTTCTTGGGTTTAGAAAAATGACCGGCATCAATGTTGACAAAATAAATAAAAAATTCAACATTGATTTTGAAGAAAAATACTCAAAAGTTTTAATAAAATACAGCGATTTTTTGACAAAAACAGCAGATGGCTACTCTTTTAATACGCGGGGCATACTTATAAGTAATGTTATACTCTCAGAATTTATAGACTAAAAAAGGCTCTTAAAGAGCCTTTTTTATAATCCGAATTCCTGACCGATACTTAGACTTCTGCAGTCTCTACAACTTCTTCAGCTTTTTTTGCAAGAAACGGAATTTTTTGCCAAATATTAGTATCTAACCATTTTCCTGCAACACCTAAGTAATGGCCAACTTTTTTCATAAACTTAGCCTCTTTTAAAGCTGCTTCGTCTAAAACATTCAAAGCACCTTTCTTAAAGCCAGCTATTAGAAGACTACCGACAACAGCGGCTGCAACAACAACACCAACTAAACCTTTTAAAAATCCATATTTTTTCTTAGAATCCTTATCCTCCTTTGGTGAAGCAATTTCAGGTTTTGTGTATGCACCAGGTCGACTTATCGGATCTTGCGCCTGTACACTAGGTGTATTAGCCTTAAAACTCACAGCAGAAACAGAACTTATCATTAGAGAACCTCCTATAGTTTACACACATTATATCAATTTCTTAAACCATATAAACCCTCTGATGTCATGATTTTGACCGAAATAAAAAAGTTTTTCAACATTTGTTACAAAACTTTACAAAAATTTTGGAATATTTTTATTTGCTGCGTCATCTATGCTCATGAAGGGTAATGGTGAGATAGAATTATGGAACAAGAAACTTTAATTTATATAGAAGAAAAAGACAGAAATGAAGCATCCAGATTGGCTGGTGGCTTTACATTGGAAGAAACTCAAAAAAGAGCGTATGTAAATGCACTCGGAAGTAAACTTGCAATGAAATACTTAGCACAGGAAAACATATCCGTTTCAAATGTTCATAATTTACATAACATACACAAACTTAGAGAAGAATTTGACATAGCAGATGTTATATTACCTAATATACATATAGATGTGAGAATTATCTATGATGAAGAATATATTTTTATACCAAAATTACATTTTGAATATGAATTAACCCCTGATATATATTTAGTTTTCCATATGGCAGATGATTCTTCGTATGTAAAGTTTTTAGGATTTTTTGAACCTAAACTCATAAACAAAAATAACCAGAATGAAAATTACTACTTCATAGAGAAAGAAAAATTATCACATCCTTCTGATTTAAAAAATTATATACTTAATTTCAAAGGTAACACAACAGAAGCTCTAACTGAAGAAGAACTCGATAACGGCAGAGAACTTGGAATATCTCTTATTGACCATGACATAAATAAACCCGATAAAAAAAATCTAATCAAATTACTTTTAAAAAGTTCAACCCTTAGAGAAGATTTAATTGAATTTGATAATTTTGAATGGTTGTCATACCACGTAGCAACAAGTGAAAATTTAGAAACCACAGCCGAGGAGTTTTTAAATAATGAAACGACTTTCTGTGAAGTTCAACAACCTGACGAATTTGATATTTTTGACCAAAAAGATGAATTTGACGATAGTTTAGATTTTAACGAAACAGAAGAAGATCATGATGTTGAAGACTTTATAAATAACGATACAATTAACACAGATGAATCAACAACAAGTGATGAACTGTTAGAGGAACCAATTATAAATGGATTGGAAATTGAAGAACATAACTCAGACGAGATAAAAGCAAATGATGAAATTTCCGAGGAACTTGAACCAATAGAGTCTTATAGTATTGAAAACACCGCGGTTAACGACTTATTAATTGATGATAACAACTTATTTGATGAAATTAAAATAGATGAAGAAGATTTTACACCTGAAAATACAGAAATAACTGAACCTGAAGTTTCTGCGACAGATTTAACAGATAATTTCGAGAGTCAGGATGATTTTGAACAATCTCCGGGACTTTCTACAAATGAAACTGAAATCGAACTTGATGATTTACAAGAAATTTCCGAACCTTTGCTTGGCGAAGACATTAGCAACGAAGGAGCATACAGCACTATAAGTGATGAAAACTCTGAAACGGAAATATCAGCGGGCGAAAAAATTCATTTGAGTGAATTTTCAGAATTACCTTTTGATACAAGTGATGCCCCTATCAATGAAGATTTAATTTCTGTTGATGGCATAAATGATCCTATAAGTAACTTTGATTCTGAAATTGTTAATGAAGAAACATTACTGTCAAATAGTTTAGATGAAGAAATAAATGTCACCAATTTTGATGAATTAGGAGAACGAGAAGATATACAACCTGTTGAGGAAGTTCCTTACCAAGATGACGAAATAACCCAAATGGATAGTATACCACCTCTAGAAACAGACGTTGAATCAGAAAATAACATCGAAGATTATAATGAAAATCTTACACCATTGTCTGGAATTGAAAAAACTGATGATGATGTAAATTCTGAAGATTTGAATGAAGAAAATACAGTCGAAAAAGTTTCTTTTAACGAAATAGACCAACTTTTTTCAAATGAACCATCAGATGAAATTGACGACGAAGAAGATGAGGATGAAACCTTAAAACCTGTTGGACTAAACGAGCTTCTACCCGATAATAAACTTGAAGAAACCGAAGAAAGTACTTTAGCATCTATTTCAGCAGAAAATGAAATTGATACAGAAGAATTTTCAAATCCAAATAACATAGTTTCATACGAAAATTCAAAAACAATAACTAATACTGAATTAACTCCTGGTGAAATTTCAATTGATATAAACCAAACAGAGCCAACAACTGAAAACGAAAAAGATGATTTAGAAAAGCTGGAAATTCTTTACAACAGCTCTAGTATTGAAGATAATACAAGTGAAATTAATGTTCAAAATGCAGCACCCGAAAAAGGCAAAAAAGCAGTTCTTATAGCATCTACCATAATAGTAGCCCTAGCAGGTTTATTGGTGTATGCTACTTTAAATAAGAATTCTGACAAAGTAAGCGAACAAAATAATGCTAATATTCTGGAAGACAATTTACCGAAACTTGAAGAGCAACAAATACCGGAATCTGACATTGTTACACCAGTGAAACCATCTTCAAACCGGAAACTTGATGATATAGCAAAAGAAACTGCTGCAAATATTAACAAACCTAATACTCAACAGCTAGCACCTGCACCATATTTAGAAGTTAAAAAACTTTCTTGGTCAGTACCAGATTATGTGTCTTACAATGATGAATTTAAAAAATATCTGCAAACGGCAGGCAGAAGTTTAAAACTTTCCTTATCAAGTGATTTACTCCTTGCAACAGAATATGCATATTCTAATGAAATACAAGTAAATGTAATATTATCTAAAGAAGGTACTATTAAAGATGCCAAGATACTAAAATCAAGCGGTTCTAACCAAATTGATGAGATAGTGTTACGAACTGTAAATGACACTCTAAAGGTCGTGAAAGCCCCTGCTGGCATAATTGTTGGGGATAATATACAGTTGACACTTAAAATATATCTATAAATATGCTATAATACCTGTGGTGAGGAAAAATTATAGTGGACTTAGCACAGGATAAACTTGATTTAATAGAAAAAATCATACGAAATGACAAAAAATTTTCAAACAATGAAGATTTGTTTGATGATTTTTTCAACGAAACATGCAAACGTTCATACGGAATTGTAAATATTGTAGTTTCAGATATTGCTCTTGAAGCATATTTAAAGAAAATAGCTACAACATCAATAATAAATGTATTAAAAGATTCTGGAAGACTTAAACGTACAAAGACGGGTTACACTCCTGTGAAAGAAGTTTCCGTTGATGAAAAATATTCAAACAATTACTCAGATACTGAAATAAGTTATTATAATTTTAGTACAAGCATAACTCCGGAAGATATAGCGATACAAAAAGATACCATCAAACAAGTATCCAAGTTGATATGTAAATTTGATGAAGAAGAGCCTGACAAAATGTATTTACAAATTTATAAATTGCGTTATGATAATGGAATGACACAAAAAGAAATTTCTGAAGAACTTGGTTTGTCACAATCAGAGGTTTCAAAGCGACTGTTTAAATTAATGAAAAGACTTAAAGAGTCACTTGACTAACATCAGGTAAAGTTATGAGATGTCCAGTATGCAAAAAAACAATTCCGGAAAATACGCTAAAATGCCCATATTGTAATACACGCACCGGTTTGCTGTGTAAAAATTGCAATACCGTAAATTCCATTTTTGACGTCAAATGTAAAAAGTGCGGGAGAGAAATTCTAAAAATATGCGAACATTGTAAAAGTGTTAATTTTCCTAATACTAAAAAATGCAGAAAATGCGGCATGCCATTTGCTGATGAAAAAGAAGATATTCAAATAGATACACTAGAATACAGACCAAATTTGATTTCGCAAAAAAATGCTATAACAGTACTTGTTCAAGGGTTGTTGTCAGATGACAAAAAAATCTTTTCAATAAGTGGGGAAAAAGGTATTGGTAAAAGTTATGTGCTTAAAGAAGCTATTTCAAAACTTCAGGAACATAACTTTATATGGTTATTTGGTAAATGCACCCCACTCACACAACTAACACCCGGTGGTGTAATACAAGATATGGTGCTTAATCTATATAATCTGCCCAACTTTTTTATTAATACCCCAGACTTTAAAAAAGACGCAACAAAATTTTTCCAAAACGAATTTCCTGATATGAATAGCCACGAAGTTCAAACTTTTATTAACTTTTTATACTCATCACAAAATGGAAATTTCGAAGACCTGATTATAAATAAAAAAAGGACTTTTAATGTCTTATATAAAGTTTTTGAAAAAGTTAATAAATTAGGAAAACTAGTCATAATTGCCGATAATTTTGACTTTATTGACGGATTTTCGTATGAATTTTTAAATAATTTGTTAAAACATGAAAATATTACAGGCAACCTACATATATTAATGATGTATAGTGATGCAAAACCGGCAAAAGGCTACTTTTATTTTGGGGAAGAAGACATATATCTGGATATAGGTATCGCACCATTAACAGATAATGAAATGAATGAATTCTGCGCAAAATACGAAGAAGCCTTTTCGTATACTAATGAATTTGAAAGACATGAAATCATAAAAAAAAGTAATGGACATCCTGCATTTTTAGAACAAGCATTGAGTTATTGTTTTGATTGCCAAATCGGGGATGAAACATTTTTATTACCTGAAACATTTACTGACCTTATGAAAAAACGATTAACCAATCTTAAAGAAGTTAACCCTGTTGCGTACAAAACCCTTTTAGGAGCCTCCATACTAGGCGACAAAATAAATCTTGCACTATTAAAAGAAATTTTTTCATTCAGCGACAAAGAATTTGACGGTGCCATAGATTATTTAAGGGAAATGCATTTTATCGCACCAATAAATGATATATTTTATGAATTTAAAAACCTGTTATTGTGGGAATCAATACTAACAAGTTCAAAACATGATGAAAATTTTATTGAGCTTAACACTAAAATTGCAAGCACATTAAATAATTTTATTCTAAATTCAAATGCAATACTTGGAATTATAGCTCAAAATTTGAAACAAACTCAGCTGGCACTCGACATTTGGACTAAAAATACAAGACTTGCAGCGTACATAGGAGATACAAATTTATATGTAATTTCCCAG
This sequence comes from Candidatus Gastranaerophilales bacterium, assembly GCA_944325675.1. Classification (GTDB taxonomy): domain Bacteria; phylum Cyanobacteriota; class Vampirovibrionia; order Gastranaerophilales; family Gastranaerophilaceae; genus SIG32. The sequence goes on along the minus strand of CALVAZ010000085.1, from coordinate 8,813 downwards.
AAACAATGCTTGGCATTGATTAACGAATTAGATGAAAGTGACACATTAAAAACAAGATATAATATATCAGAACGTTTAGGTAAAATATTATCTGATTACAACCCAAAAGAAGCTTTGGAATTCTTACCGGATGCAATAGCTAATGCAAAAGCCATCGGGAATAGCCCAAAAGAAATAGAACTTTTGGGATACTTATCCTATTGTTGTCTTAGAACCGGAAATTACTACGGAAACGTGGAATGTGTAGACAATGTATTAAACAAAATCTCCGCTGAAAATAAACTTGAAATAGCATTATTAAAAGCTGCGAAACTTGAGGCACTGCTTAATATAGGCAATTGTGGAGAAATAATAAATACAATAGATAATGACATAATGCCGGCTCTTGATGAATTTTTAGCAAAAGAACCAAAGTCCAAAATTCCTTATGACTTTATTTATGAAACTTGGTTAAAGACGTACCTTCTTTTAGCAAATGCATTAGTTTTACAAGGTAATGACCGATCTTTTGAAATATTAACCATAATATTTGATATAATTGAAAGGAACAATATAAGAGATGAAGTATTCATCTGCAAATGTAAATTAACACTGGCATTTGCAAACACAATGAAAGGTGATTTTTACACTTCTGAAACAATACTTGAAGATGTCTTAAAAATTTATAAAACCTCAGCTATGGATAGCAATACCATTCTTCGTTGGAATTTTATTGAAATACTAAATAACTTTTTCCGTGAAAGATATGATGGATTACAAGAGGACTTATTCCAAGTAGTAACATTTGCAAACAATAACGGCGACAATTTTACAAAAAACATACTAAAAACCATGTTGGGTATAATATTTAGAAAAAACGACCAGTCAAAGCAAGCACTAAATATTTATAATGATCAAATAACTTATTTTGCTAAAGAAAAAATGGCAATGGGCGCACTATTAACATGGTATTTAATAGCAGAAGCGACCCTTGACGTAGAAGGCCCACACGCAGCCATAGAAATAGCATCCCAAGCACTTGATGTTGCTCAAAATCCTAAAATAAACAATTATTTCTTTATAATATTATTAAAAATGGTTATTACAAAAGCAAGTATAGTAATTTCAGATTACGAAACGGCAAAAATCCAAATAGAAAATGCAATAATACTAGCAAGCAAGTTTAACATGAAAGATATACTTTCTCGTCTATATTTGTTATATGGTAAATATTTTCAAGAAATTGGTTTATTAAAAACAAATAAGCAACAGGACTATCTTAAAGGTGCGTCCAAAATGTATGAAAAAGCAACCGAAATAGTCAAGCAAACCAAAAACAATTGTGTTTATATTGAAATAGAAAAAGCAAAAAACGTTTTAAAATCCTTTTGTCAGCTGAACAGCATCCAAGTATAAACACATCAAAATAAAATAGGCACCCCTTCGGGTGCCTTATAAAATATATCTATTCCATCGGAATCGTTAACTTTTGCCCAATTTGTAATTTATTCAAATTTTGCAAATTATTAGCTTCTTGAACAATTTTTGCCTTTTCAGGACTGAACGAACCGTAAAATCTAATTAAAATACTTTCAACAGTATCACCGCTTTGTACCGTATAAACTTCAGACTCTTTAGCAGTATTTTCACTAGCTGGCAAAAAATTAACCTTTTCATTCTTAACAGCCGCCTTACCTGCAGGAACCTTAACATCACTGCTTTTAACAGAAAAACTGATAATAGTTGTCAATAACAACATAGTAACTGCACCGGCAATAAATCCTGTTGCAAGATAAACGCTCGGAGATTTTTCTGATTTTTGGCTGATTTTAAAATTCTGCCATAAAAGATCAAGTTCCTTTTCTTTATTTGGACGCACATAAACATTTGGTGAATTATCATATGAAGAATCTTGTTTATATTTAGAAAGCGCTTCTAAAACCGCCATTTTTTCTTTGGAAAGATTTGATCTTCTGAGTGTTGAGCTTTTCATAATTTGGACCTCACTATCCCTAAACTGTTCTGTAATAGAATGCTAACACGATATTTTTTTAAATTCAAGTATTTGTAAATTTTTAGAAATTATAACTCTGGACGAAAAGGCATTTTTTGTATATAATTTTTGTATATGAAGAAATATTCAATCGGAATTGATTTAGGTGGAACAAAGATACTTATAGCGCTTGTTAACAGAGAAACAGGTGAAGTCATAAATTCTGTTAAAAAAAAGACAAAGAAAGATAAAGGTCCCAAAAACATCATCCGTAAAATGATTGAAGGAATAGAAGAACTCATTGAAGAAACGAAAGTTTCACTGGATGAAATTTCATCAATAGGAGTTGGAGCAGCAGGTCAAGTTGACAGAGAAAACGGGATATTAATAGCTGCAGCAAATCTTGATTGTTACGACTTAAACATAAAAGAAAAAATCAATGAACATTATGATATCCCCGTATTTTTAGGGAACGATGTGGAAATCGCAGCCATAGGAGAATTAAAATTTGGTGCAGCGAAGGGTTATAAAGATATCGTATGTATATTTGTCGGAACCGGAGTAGGTTCTGCAATAGTGAAAGACGGAAAAATCATAAAAGGTGCAACAGGCACTGCAGGTGAAATAGGGCACATAATAGTAGATCTAAATGGCAGACCATGCGCATGCGGTGCACACGGTTGTTTAGAAGCATACGCCTCACGCTCTGCAATTGAAAGAAGGATTAAGGGTGCATTAAAAAAAGGTCGCCATTCCGTAATTCTTGACTATATGGAAAACGGTAAGTCTATAACTTCACACATGATACATGATTCTATTGAGCGCAATGATGAACTTGTAATACAATGCGTAGATGAAGCTGCCGAATATCTATCAGGCGGCATAGCAAGTGTTATAAACTTTATAAATCCGCAATTAATCGTATTAGGTGGTGGCTTAATAGAAGCTGTTGATTATTTCTATCAAAAAGTTATTAAAAAAGCTAAAGCAAAGTCACTTCCCGTACCTGCAACTAAAATAGAATTTAAAAAAGCTGCACTTGGAGATTTTTCAGGCGTAGTAGGAGCTGCATTTTTAGAGGATCAATAATGAGCAAAAAAGTTCTTTTGATAAGACTGTCATCTCTTGGAGATGTAATTCATACAATACCACTTGCAAATTCACTAAAGTCAGCGGGTTATGAAATTACATGGATTGTTTCTGAAAAAGGGATTCAAGTATTAGAAAATAATCCCTGTGTTGATAAAGTAATTCTTGCCCCGTTCCAATTGTGGAAAAAACGAGGGTTTTCACTTGAAAGCATTAAAGAATACTTAAACATCATAAAACAAATTCGTGCAGAACATTTCGATATTGCAATAGATGTCCAAATGTTGTTAAAAAGCTTTTATTTTATGGCATTTTGCGGTGCAAAAAGAAAAATTATATCAAGACAAGCACGAGAATTTTCCATTTTAGGCGCAAATGAAATAATTCCAGCAATAACAACTGATTTTGAAAATCCGGTAATAAGAGATTACATGAAATATGCAGATTACTTAGGCGTTGATACTAAAAACATAAAAGTAACCCTGCCTGAGCGCTCTTTAGAAATTAAGTCAAAGGTTGATGAATTATTAAAAGGTATTCAAAAACCGATTGTTGCAATAGCACCAGCAACAACATGGTCTCCAAAACATTGGAATGAAGACAATTGGCAAAAGGTTATTGATGATATAAAGGATAAATGTTCAATAGTATTCACAGGAGGACCTAACGATAATGAACTTATCAAACGTATAGGCGGAGAAAATTTTATAAACCTTGCCGGCAAAACCGATGTTTTAGAACTGGCAGAAGTCTTTTCAAGAGCAGATATCGTGCTTGCACCTGATTCAGGCAGCGCACATCTTGCTTGGGCTGCACAAAAACCTGCAGTTGTAACCATTTTCACCTGCACCCCCTTAAAATATCTTGCCCCAATAGGTGACGAAAATAAATATATAGCAGTTTCAGGCAACCTACCTTGTCAACCTTGTTTCAAACGTAATTGCAAGCTAAAAACCGAAGCCTGCAGAAACCTTCCGACTCCTGACAAAATAATAAATATTGTTAACAAACTATTATCAAATAGCATAAATGTTGTATAATATGGGAATAAGTTAACGGGTATTAAATGGGATTTCTAGACAAGATAAAAGAGTATAGAAAAATGGTTTCGCAGGTGGAAAGGACAATCTACGGCGAAAAACAAGATTATCTGGAAATTTATGAACGTAACCTGCAACTTGAAAAAGAAATAGAAGCAAGAACAACTGAACTGAACGAAGCAAATAAAAGAATGCTGACTTTGCAGCATATATGGGATATGATGAATTCATCTACACCTTTAGAGAACGTTCTTGAAAAAGTTGTAAGCAGTATTCATGGGGAATTGGGTTATCTCCATTGTGCGATTATAAGAAAACTTCATGACGAAAATGGTGATTATATGCAAATTGTCACCCAATCAAAGGATTCTGCAATCGCGAGAGTGAATAAGATTATAGGTATTCCTATCGAAGCAAGAAGGCTAACTTATGACCCTGACAGTATATACGCGGACACAATAAAAAACAAGAGGATTGTGCAGACAAGAGATTTGGGTGGTACATTAAAATATATAATGCCTGATTTATCCGATGAAGTTGCAACATCCGTCGTAACAAACCAACCTTGCAAATCTTTGATTATAATACCTTTATGCCCTATGAATACAGAATTTGGATGGTTCTGTGTATTTACATCCCGAGATGAACTCGCTGAATCGGAAACAGATTTTCTTTCACTTTTTGCACAACAAATTGAAATGTCCATAACTATTACAGATTTGTTTTTAGCAGTGAAAGAACAAGCCGTAACGGACAGTTTAACAGGTTTATATAACCGCAGACACTTTGAAGAAACACTTAAGCGAGAAGTAACACGAGCTCAACGTCAAAACCAACCGTTTTCTATTATAGGAATTGATTTAGACTTTTTGAAAAAAATAAATGACGAATATGGTCATGCATACGGCGACTTGGCAATAAAAACGGTTGCGGAAGTTTTGAAAAGCAATGCGCGTTCTATTGATATTCCGGCACGAATGGGCGGTGAGGAATTTAATGTTTTATTACCGGGTATTGATTCTAACGGTGCTATGAAAGCTGCGGAAAGAATTCGTAAAGCAATAGAAGCAAAAGAACTTGACGTAATAGGACATGTGACGGCAAGTGTAGGTGTTGCTACATTCCTAGAACATTCTGACAATATGGAAGAACTTCTTGAATTAACAGATCAGGCTATGTATCAATCAAAACGAAACGGACGTAATCAGGTTACTCTTGCAAAACCAATATCTGAAACTTCTTGGCAAGAAATTGCAGTTAATACATTCCTTGAAATTCTTTCCAAGCACCAAATTCCTATACCAAAAGATATTTCAAACGATTTAAAACAAAGACTTCAGGATGCTGAAGATAAAAAAGAACTTTCTAAAGACACTTTATTCACAGTTGCAGATATTTTAACATCAACATACAATCCTATGCACACCAAAGGAATAGTAAAATCAAAAGTTTTTATCGCGACCAGTTTAGCAAAACGATTTGATTTGTCCAAGGATGAAATTGATAACTTAAGAATAGCAATGTTATTGTATGACATAGGCAATTTGATGCTTCCGCCTGAGCTTTTGCAAAAAACAACGCCATTAACGGAAGAAGAAAAACAACATATTAAGGAACATCCAATAATTGCAGCTCAAGAAATATTAAAGCCTATTTCTTATATTCAAGACGTGTTGCCAATTATTGAACACCACCATGAAAACTGGGACGGCTCAGGGTATCCTGAAAAATTATCACAAAATGAAATTCCGCTTACTTCGCAAATTATTCTTATAGTTGATGCTTATTTTGCACTGATAGAACATCGCCCGTACAGAGCCAAATTAACACCTCAAGAAGCTCTTGAAGTAATTAAAAAAGATACCGGCAAGAAATGGAACAAGGCCTTGGTTCAAGAATTTATAACCCTAATAGAACTCGATTTAACATAAATGAAAGAAAAAGAATTTATAAAATTAATCTCAAATACACTAAAATCCGATTACATTGGGGATGATTGCGCATATCTGAAGGATTTGGGAATAGTTATTTCACAAGATAATTTAGTTGAAGACGTTCATTTTTCAATGAAATTTACAGATGCCTACAAACTCGGCTATAAATCTGCTATGGTTAATATTTCAGACATTGCAGCAAGCGGCGCTGAGCCAAAATATTTAACTATTGGACTTTCTTTGCCCAATAATATTGACAGTAATTTTATTGAAAATTTCTACAAAGGTCTAAAAAAAGCTGCAAAAAACATGGAAATTGTTGGCGGTGACATAACAGGCAGTGACAAGATTTTTGTTTCAATAACAGCAGTAGGAGTGGCAGAAGGTCGTAAAATTTCATCTCGAAAAAATGCAAAAGTTGGATATAAAGTTATTGTTTCAGGAGAACATGGTGCAAGCGCAGCCGGTTTAAAAAACCTTTTTGAAGGTAAACAGAATAAATTTACCGACATTCACCTAATGCCGGAAGCACAAATTGATTTTTCAAAAAATATTTCACAAAATATAAAAACTGACTACGCAATGATGGACACATCTGACGGTCTGATGGACGCATTAATTCAAATTTCAGAGGCTTCAGATGTTATGTTGGATATAAATTTTGAAAAAATTCCATACGACAGAGATTTGGAAAAATATCCTGACTATAAAGATTTAATACTATACGGCGGAGAGGATTATCAACTTGTAGCATGCGTGCCAAAAGATTTTGAAGTGAAAAATTCATACGAAATAGGAAGCGTTGTTGAAGGTAATGGAGTTCAAATGAATGGGCAAAAAATTTTGAACGCTGAAAATAAAATATATAACCATTTTAAGGAGCAAAAATGAAAATTTGTGCAATAATAACCGCAGGCGGCACTTCAAGCCGTTTTGGGAATAGGAATAAATTACTTGAAAAAATAAACGGAAAAGAAGTAATCAGATACACGGTAGAAGCTTTTGAAAAATCAGACGTGAATGAAATTGTAATTTGCGCAAACAAATCTATAATGGATGAACTTTCAAAAATGTTTAACCACAAAATAGTTGAAGGAGGTTCAACAAGACAAGCATCCGTACATAATGGCTTGAAAGCAGTAGATTGTGATTTTGTGTTGATTCACGATGGCGCTCGCCCGATAATTACTCCGGAATTAATCAATAGAACAATAGACATGGTAAAAGAGAAAAATGCCGTGAGTGTGATGACCAAGACAATTGACACAATAAAGGAAGTTGAAGACGGCAAAATTATAAAAACTATAGACCGCTCAAAACTATATAACACACAAACCCCGCAAGGATTTAAATATGATTTAATAAAGTCAGCACATGAAAAATTAATCGGGCAGAATTTTACCGATGACGCCGGTATGGTAGAATTTCTTGGACACGAGGTTTATATGGTTGACGGAAGCTACAAAAATATAAAAATCACCACACAAACAGATATTGAAATTGCAAAAATATTTTTAAAATAAAAAGGCCCCTTTTAAAGGGACCGAAAAATACACCTACATTTTACTACTTAACCTTTTACTAATATGAGGAATCTAACATAAAACTTTATTCAGCTGCTTGAGCGTTTTCTTTTTGGCACATCAAAATCGTTATGCATTTATGGGCTTTATTCATTGCTGCAGACATTTTATCTTCATTAGTTCTAAAAGTTGCATCATGTTCACGTCTTGCTATTGCTAATTGAGTACTTGCGATGTTATATAATTCAGTATTAACACCTTTGTAATCTTCAAGTCTTGCTTCTAATGATTCAAGAATTACCGTGCACAATTTATAACCTCTGAATGATCTTTCGTCCAAAATCGTTTCAGTGAATCCAAGAGGATCATCCTCAGCATAGACTTCAGCATAATGTTTATTCCATTGTAACATTACCTCAACAATGTTATCTTTATTTATATTTTCATTGAGATAGTCCTGTATATGACCAGAACCGACACCGTCCACTTTTTGGTAAATAGTGTTAACAATTTCACGAACATTATCATCATCAACATCAGCCGCCACAATATCAGAATTGAATGATACAGCATCCAAATTACTTATTTTAGATGTAGCAGAAACTTCACCGGGTTCAACTGAGCCACCTGGTAAATCACCATCAGCAGAAGCTGGATCCTCACCTTCATTACCAGAAACTCCATCGGCTTCTGCTAATTGAGCTTGGATTTTTTCAGCTACTTCTTGAACCTTAGCTTTTAATTCATTATATTCAGAATTAACTTGAGATATAACTGTTCTTACCTGTTCAGGTGTAGCACCGCGACGTTGTAATTCTGAAATATCGTTTAATTTATTCAACAATGCTTCAACTTGACGTTTTAATTCTTTTAATTGATTTTTCTGAGCATCAGTTAATTGGTCAGAAGTCAAAGCAGTTTCCAATTGTGATTTTAAAGAAGCAGCATTATTTGCAACATTTTGAGCTATAACATTATTTCCGATGTTTTCACCTATAGCATAACCGTTTGCATAAGCTGCTTGGTTAAGGTACATTTGCTGCATATTTTGGAACGGATTAAAATTACTATTGAATGCTCCCATCAATTGAGAAAATTGATAGAAAGGATTGAATATATTTTGAATCCCAAATGCTTGACTCGGAGTCAAATATGACGGCATAACATTGAACTGGTATTGTCCGCCATAATTTGAAGAATAATTATATGGATATAATGAATTCCAAGTAAATAAGTTTACCGGTCCGCATGAAGT
>CALVAZ010000084.1 GCA_944325675.1 Candidatus Gastranaerophilales bacterium | reverse complement strand
TTACAGATACTTCAGAAGCTTCGTCAGCTGCTGCTTCACCTGCTGCTGCAGGAGCTGCTGCTGCAACTGCTACAGGAGCTGCTGCAGATACGCCGAATTTTTCTTCCATAGCTTTTACTAATTCAGCTGCTTCTAATAATGTTAATTTTTCAATTGATTCTAAAATTGATTCTACACTCATTTTTTTCTCCTTTATTTGTTTTTTATTTAAGTTTCTACTACCAATTCAACCAACAAAGCCTAAGCAGCTTTTTGGTCTCTAACAGCAGCCATAGCTCTTGTAAGTTGAGCCATAACCGCATTGATTGAACCAACAATACCTGTAGCAGGTGAGTTGACACAACCAAGCATTTTGGCATAAAGTTCGTCTTTTGAAGGAAGATTTGCCAATGCTTTTGTTTCGTTTTCTGTTAAAAGTTTTCCATCCAATGCTGCACCAATGATAACACCTTTTTTAGTGTCTTTGATAAACTTAGATACAGCTTTTGCAGGACTTACAGGATCAGTATAACCAAAAGCCAACGCAACCGGACCGGTTAACTTTTCTGTAAGAATTTCATACGGAGTACCTTTAACAGCAATTTTAGCCAAAGTATTTTTCACTACTGTATAATCACCACCGTCTTTTTGCAAAGCACGTCTAAGATTAGTGATTTCTTCAACTGTGTATCCTTTGTATTCAGTAATGATAGCTACTTGAGCCTTTTCGATTTTTGATTTTAATGCATCTATTTTTTCTGATTTAAATGCTTTTGTTGCCATCTTTAGCTCCTTTGTTTAATATTTTTATCGACCTTGTGTTAATACAAAAAAGACTTTGCGAATTTTCTGTATTTTAACCGCAAAATCTTACACAAGTTACTATAATCTATATTTCGACTTTATGTAACCTCGGCTGGCTGATTTTAAAGACTTACGCCTACCAACTGTCTGCGGCTGTAATGCTAATTTACATTAAAAATATTTTTCTGTCAACAAAATTGTTAAGAAAACGTAAATCGTGTTACATAATATTTATTATTGGAATTACTATATTTAATTTAGAAGCCTTCGGCGAGTGCTGCGCGCACGGCGGCAACTTTTGGTGTCAAAAGTTGCACAAAAACCACCGCACGCTGCGTTCACTAATAACAAGTACGCCTCAACATAGAGGCGTGTAAACTCGCTATAAATATGAATTAAACTTTTCTATCCCCTCATATTTTTACCGCTCAGACAATACACGCCTTTGACGCTTGTTTCGGCGACAGTTATTGTTCACTCCGCTATCGCGGAATTTGTCGAACAGTACCTAAGGAAAAGGCGCGGTCGAAAACCAATTCGACCTTAACGGAACGAGCAATCATTACATAACAAAACAATAACGAAGCGAGCGTTGTTTGAGCGTAGCGAGTTTGCGAGCTTGGGTTGAGTTATAGTAATGATTAGCGAGTGTAGTTCCGGTCGGGAGTTTCTTGGGGTACTTTCTTGTCGGTACAAGAAAGTACTATAATGATTTTTTGATGCTTAAAAGTAATTAAGTCTTTTCATGTTCAAATCGGTATTTTCTTTTTGCATCGCAACAAAAAGAAAAAGTGAACAATAATCCCTTATAATAAATATTATGTATAAAGAAACTAGAGCATAATATTGTCAATTAGTCTAACATCACCGATTTTGACAGCTATGAAAACTCTTGTGTTGTCATCTGCTGATTTCTTTTCATCCAATGTATCCGCATCCAGAAATTCTAAATATTCTAAATTGTGATGTTCATTCAAATATGGATATGCAGTTTCTTTCAAGGCCTCAATATCCTTAATCCCTTTATCATAACAGGCTTTTATATTGAATAAAATCTTTCTCAATGCAAGCGCATAGCCCTTTTGTTCATTATTCAAATACTTATTTCTAGAACTCAAAGCAAGCCCTGATTCTTCTCTTACAATAGGACAAGGAATAATTTCAACGGGGATATTCAAATCCTTTACCATTTTTCTTATTATTATAAGCTGTTGTGCATCTTTTTGTCCGAAAAATGCAAAATCAGGCTGGACAATATTAAATAATTTGTTAACTACCGTACAAACCCCATCAAAATGCCCTACTCTTGATTTACCACACAATTTGTTTACGTAAAAATAAGGCGGGATTACATAAGTCAAAAAATCATTTGATAATATATGCCCTTCGCCGTACATTTCTTTTGGAGATGGGGCAAAAATTATATCGGCACCAACCTTTTCACAAAGTTCATTGTCTTCGTTTAAAGTTCTTGGGTATTTATCTAAATCTTCTCCCGGACAAAATTGAATTGGATTCACAAATACCGAAACCACGGTCTTATCACATTTTTCTACTGATTTTTCGATAAGACTTCTATGTCCGGCATGCAACGCACCCATAGTCGGCACCAAACCAACCGTTAAGCCCTCTTTTTTCCATTTTTTTACTTGCTCTCTGACTTCAGCTATTGTGTGTAATATCATATTTTTTACCTTTCTACAGCTAAATGATAACACAAAAACAAAAGTCAAATTAAAAACGAATGGCGTCCTATAAAGAACGCCTTCGAAAAATATAATGTAAAATTTCTAATACTGATGTCTTATGACAAACCTAACGCAATTTTGTTGTTGGTTGATACCATATTCATTGCTGCATACATACTTTGTTGCGAGCTTTGAATTGAATCATACTGACTATCAAGGCTTGTCAATTCAGACAAATAAGAAGACAACGTTGACAATCTTGTAGGATTGCCTTGTGCATCTTCAAGCAACACCTCTAACTCTGCACCTATATCGTCAAGAATTTCGCCTATATCAGCGTCACTTGATACCGTAACTCCAACCTGTGCAGCCAGAGATTTAGCTTGAGAGAGAATTTCACTTTCAGATGAATTTTGTTGTTGTCCTCCTCCATTTTGAGATTGTTGTTGAGCTTCGGCCTGCGAAATCTTAGCCTGAGCTTCTGCTTCGGTCATACCGTCAGTTACCGTAATACCTAATGCTTCAAGTTTAGCTTTTGTTGTTTCACTTAAAGTGCATTTTTTTGTGACCATTTCACTTGCTGCAGTACTACCGGCACTGACTGCCGAAATCGATGTTGACATAGATACACGTCCTTTCTTTACTTGCTAGTTTTTCTCTCTCTAGAAACTATTACAATAAAAAGAACGGTAATTCGTGAATTAAACTTTAAAAATTTTACCTGATTATGAAGAAATATTATATATTATTTTTTACAACACGATGTAAATTCAATTGTTTCAATTCGTCTTCAGAAAGGTTAAACACCTCATCTAAAGAAGGGTAATTGCCGTGTTTCACATCATAATCATATTTTTTTGCGCAATCTAATATCAATGCTTTCATATCACCGTATTTGCGTGCAAATTTCGGCTTGAATTCGGAAAATTTTCCAAGCATATCATCTGAAACCATAACCTGCCCTGTACAATATCTGCCGGCCCCGCAAGATATAGTAGGCACACGAAGATTTTCAGAAATATACTGTGCGCTTTCTTCAGGCACCATTTCCAAAACTATTGAAAAAACCCCGGCATCTTCAAGCTTTTTAGCTTGCTCTAAAATGGATAACGTTGCATCGTAAGATTTTCCCTGAATATTATATCCGCCAATTGTATTTAAAAATTGAGGAGTAAAGCCTAAATGCCCCATAACCGGGACACCTGATTCGACACATCTTTTAATTACATTCAAAATATAGTCACTGTAACCTTCAATTTTTACAGCATTGGCACCAAATTTTACCATATTGCATACATTGGTAAGTGCAGATTCAATATCAATGTTATAACTCATAAACGGCATATCCGTAACAACCATCGCACGACTAACACCTCTTGCAACAGCTTTTGTAAAAATAGACATTTC
>CALVAZ010000083.1 GCA_944325675.1 Candidatus Gastranaerophilales bacterium | reverse complement strand
TGCAGGAAAAGGCTTCTTCACCTTGGGGTGTCACAAATAAGCGGCGGCTCTAAAACAAGTGTCGGCGGATATTTTAACCCTATGCCTGAGGATGAAAATTCAGCTCAATTTGATGTCTCAGACAGACGTCCGTTGGATGATGTTATTAAATGGCTTATGGAAATGGGCTATGTTCCAAGCTTCTGCACCGCATGTTACAGAAGCGGCAGAACAGGTGACCGGTTTATGGAAATCTGTAAACAGCAGCAAATTCATAACTTCTGTCATCCGAATGCCATTATGACATTAAAAGAATATCTTGAAGATTATGCTTCACCCGAAACAAGAGAAATAGGCTATAAGCTCATTGCAAAAGAAGTCCAAACCCTTGAAGATGCTAAAATTAAGCAGGTTGTTGAAGAAAATTTAGTCAAGATTGAATCAGGTGTCAGAGATTTGAAATTTTAGTAATTTTATAAAAAGCCTTGTGAGCGGTGAAAAACGGTACAGTTTTAATCCGCTCATTTTTATTGTTTTTCCGTCCTTGCAGGCTATTGTCAGCGAACGTGTTTTGGTGCATTTGGAAATTATCTTACCTGCATCACCTGATTTTTGAGTTAGCTTTGCTTTGTATGGGTTTACCGTTAGAAAGAAATTTCCGATGGTTATGTAGGTTGGCAAATACGGGTGAAGCGCACGGATTGTGTTTAATATTTCCGTTGAGGTCATATTTTTAAAATCAAGCATTTTCTCATCGCCTGTGATATTCCCGTAGTAGCTGAAATTGCTTTCATCCTGTTCTAATGGTTCAACTATGCCTGCGTTAAGTCGTTTTAAGAGTTCACAAACAAGTAATCTTGCTTGAAAAACAGTTTTTTCTTTAAGTTCTTTAGCGGTATCAAAGGGTTGTATGTCAATTTTTTGCTGTGCTAAAATCGGGCCTTTATCGAGTTCAGGTGTCATAAGGTGAAAGGTTATCCCCGATTGTTTTTCCCCGTGCAGAATTGTTTGGATGTATGGATTTGGTCCTCTGTATTTTGGTAAAAGTGACGGGTGTGCGTTTATTGTTGCAATTTTGGGTAGGTCTATTATTTCTTTTTTTAATTTTTCGCGCCAGGTTCCGACAAGGATTATGTCTGCATTGAGTTTCAGTATTTCTCGTTTAAATTCTTTAGAATTTGCGGATTTACATTTGATTTCGTGAATTTTTCGGGTTTTGATAAGTGTAACTTCGGGTGAGCTTTTGAAAAAATCCAGCAGGAATAACCTGAATTTTGACATTGAAGTTCTTTCGTGTCTGAAAACTCCCGTAATTTCAAATCCGGAATCTGCTACGCCTTCAATGAGATTTGCAAGCATTTCGCCTTTGCCTAAAATTACTATTTTCATAAAATAGCTACCCCTAATATTTTATTTTAGATGCACGTTCAATTTCTCGTTTTTGGTCTTTTTTAGCTATATCGTCACGTTTGTCGTGAAGTTTTTTACCTTTCGCAAGCCCAATTTCTACTTTTGCAAGGCTGCCTTGAAAAAATACCTCCAACGGAACAATTGTGTAATTTTCTTTTTTTACCTTGCTTTGAAGTTTCAGAATTTCCTTTTTAGTTAATAACAGTTTTCTTGTACGTTCAGGTTCTTTGTTGTATCTGTTACCCTGTTCATAAGGTGAAATGTGGCATTTGTACAAGAAAACTTCATTATCTTCAATTTTGCAGAAGCTGTCTTTCAGGTTTATTGCGTTGTTACGGATTGATTTTATTTCTGTTCCAAACAAAACAATTCCCGCGACGTACTTTTCAAAAATTGTGTAGTCGTGGAAGGCTTTTCTGTTTGTTGTGACAACTTTTCTTTCCATAAAATGATTATATCATAGATTTTCTTTATATAGAAAACATTTTACATAGTGGGTGTCGGTAATTTTAGTTTCTTCGGGTATTTTTTCTCTGCAAATCGGCATGCAATAAGGGCATCTTGTATGGAATTTACACCCTTGAGGCGGATTGGCGGGTGATGGCAGGTCACCTTTTAGTATAATTTTTTGTTCTCCACTTCCTGTAATTTGCGGGGCTGAGTTTAAAAGAGCCTTGGTGTATGGGTGTTCAGGGGTGAAGAAAATTTCTTCGGTTTTTCCGAGTTCTACTATTTCTCCAAGATACATGATAGCAACTCTGTCTGATATGTATTTTATGACGCTTAAATCGTGCGAAATAAAGATGAATGTAAGGTTATATGTTTCTTTTAATTCTTTTAAAAGATTGATTATTTGGGCTTGAATACTTACATCGAGTGCGCTTACAGGCTCATCCGCGATAATAAATTCCGGGTTTAAAATAAGCGCACGTGCTATTGCTATCCTTTGTCTTTGGCCGCCCGAAAATTCATGCGGATAAAGGTCAAGGCATTCAAAATCTAATCCTACTTTTTGTGCTGTTTCAATAACTCTTTTTTTGATTTCATCGTCGGACAAGTCCGTATTGATTTTAAGCGGTTCTTTCAGTGTGTCTATAATTTTCATCTTGGGGTTTAGGCTTGCATAAGGGTTTTGGAAAATCATTTGAACTTTTTTTCTGAACTCTTTCAATTCAGATTTGTTCATTTTCAATATATTTTTGTTTTCAAAAGTTATTTCTCCGTTTGCTGCAGGTTCAAGCAAAACAAGTGCTTTTGCGAGTGTTGATTTGCCGCAGCCTGATTCGCCTGCTATTGCAAGAATTTCACCTTGATGAATATTAAGTGACAAATTATTCACTGCATGGATAGTCTGTTTTTGCCCTAATATCCCTTTTTGAGTTTTATATTCTACGGATAGATTTTGTATCTCTAAAATAGATTCATTCATAAATTCAGCATATAACAATTTTTATTAAAAGACAATTAGAAAACAGGTGAAATTATAACTCTCTGCGTCCTTCGATTGCTTTAGCAAGGGTTATTTCATCGGCATATTCCAAATCAGCTCCGACAGGAAGCCCAAAGGCTATACGTGAAATTTTTATACCGAAAGGCTTTATTAACTTGGTTAAATACAAACTCGTTGCCTCGCCCTCAACAGACGGCGGAAGTGCAAGAATGATTTCCTGAACTTCATCATTTGTCAGGCGGTTTAGTAATTCTTTTATTCTGATGTCATCCGCGCCAATGCCGTCCATAGGTGATATAAGCCCTTGCAAAACATGATAAAGCCCCTTATATTCGTTGGTTTTTTCAATGGCTATAAGGTCCTTTGTCTCTGACACAACGCAAATCGTTGAGCGGTCACGCTTTGTTGACTGGCATATTTCGCAAGGACTTTCTGATGATATGTTGAAGCAAATTTCACAGGTTTTTGTGTTTTCTTTTGCATCAATCATTGCTTGTGCAAATTTTTGCACTTCACTTTTGGGCATTCTAAGTAAATAGAATGCCATACGTTGAGCAGATTTCGGCCCGA
>CALVAZ010000082.1 GCA_944325675.1 Candidatus Gastranaerophilales bacterium | reverse complement strand
CCGGTTACCCTTAATCTTAAACGTTTTACGTACCATTCATTATTTATTTTCAGTACAAAAATCCCGCCGTTATTGAAATCTTTTCTTGATGTGTCAACCAAAAGTACATTCCCGTCCTCAATAACACTTTCCATGCTATCGCCTGACGCTTTGAATAATTTTAAGTCTGAAGGCTCCGGAATTTTCCACAAATCACGTATAATTTCCCGACCGAGTTTGACAGGTGTAACGTCAGCTTCTGCAAGTACCACCGTTCCATTCCCGCAGGAAGGTGCTATGCTTATATATTCCAACTCTACACAATCTGTCGTTAAATCTACTCCGTAGTATTCTTCTATACTTCTGACCTCGTCTTCTGAAAAAAGACTGTCACGCACAGCACGAGCTGACATTGCACCCGTTTTTATCCCCAAAATTTTACACAATTCAGACTGCTTTGGACGAAAACCTATTAAGTTTTGTAAAGTGTTTAAAAGCTTACTGTATTTCATATTTCACCCATTCACCATAATTCCGCAATTATTACTCTACACAAATGTTGACTTTAATCTACTTATATGTTATTATACCTTCAGATAAATAATTTGCTGCAATAATACCGGTAAGCGGAAGATTATTTATCAATAAGGACCCGAAATCCGCTCATATCAAGCAAAATTGCATAAATTCCAACAATATTATATTACAACAAATACAGTTGACTATCACCCGACTGGATATATTTATTATGCAAAAATTTACAAAACTGAATAATTTATCATAATTAGCTATCCCCATTCCCAAGGGCGCGCTAATGCGCCCGATTTTTTTTAGCAAAAAAGGAGGAGAATATGTTATTTGAGCAACTAAAATCAAACAAAATCGCAATGAAAAGAGAATATGTCAGAAAAAATCTGATAGAATACTACAAACTTTTGAACCGCAATAAGGTTGATATTCCGGCATTTATTCTGGCAAACGAGGATATCAAGCTCATTGAAAAATGCGGTAATCTTGACTTTTGGTACAAAAAACTGGTAGAAGCAGATGAGCGCGGAAGATAATTTTCTTCGGCTGCAAGAGGGTTATTGCGACACTGAGCTTGAAAGGCTCGTAAAGGAAGGTTATTTTTCGGTTGACGAGCTTTTTGTGCTGAAGGTTGACGGACAAATAAGTGACGAAGTATTGAAAAGCTGTTTGGAGATTTTGGAATACACAAATTATGGCTAAACGATTTGCTGACACGGAAATTTGGAACAAGGACTGGTTTTTGGAGTTGTCTATAAAGCGGAAACTTTTGGTGAAATATATTTTCGACAACTGTGATTGTGCAGGAGTTTACGAAATTTCCTTCCGCAATCTAAAAAACTGCTTCGATGAAGAAGTTACTTTTGACGACTTTAAGGGGCTTAAACAGGTCAAATTTATCGAAAAAAACAAAGTATTCGTCGAGGATTTCATCGAATTTCAATACGGAGTGAACATTAGTAATCTCAACCCTAAAAACAACATCCACAGAGGTGTTTTGCGATGCCTTTCAAAACACAAATTTATTGAACCCTTTCCAAACCCTTTGCAAACCCTTATGGATAAAGATATGGTTAAAGATAAAGATATGGTTAAAGATAAGGATATGGAAAAAGACATGGATGTAAAAATCAATTCCGATATTAAAAATAATATCAACACGATTAAAGATAATACTAATATTCATAACAATGATATCAAAAAGAATAACGAAACTGATTTTTACGCAAAAAATAATGACCTAAAATCCTATGCCATAAAAACATACCTGAGCAAGTGCAAAAATTTAATTCCTATAACAAACGAACACAAAAGCAAACGGATTAGCCGAAAAACAGATGACTTTTGGGCAGAAATCAACTTTGACAAAGATATTTACGACAAATTATGTCAAAAAGCAAACACCCTGAAAATAATAGCAAACAGGCAAATCGACTTTGAAATGATGCTGAACTGCTATATAGGCATACTTAACGGCAAATACGAAACAAGCGGGCAAAAAGAGGCGCAGCAAATTAAACAGCGGAGCGAAAGAATTATTGAAGAAACAATAAAACGCAACCGGGAAAGCAGGGATTTCAGGGGTGATCCTATGCCGGAAAGCTTCAAAAATTTAGGTAAAAAATTAAGAGGACGGGAGAATAATGGATAAAATACTTACGGTGGAAAGGTTAAATCAATACAGCGAAAATGTAAAAGAGCTGGATTTTTTAATCCGAAAAAGAGAGCTGTTAAAAAAGCGTCTGGACGGTATACAGTCAATAGACTTTGAAAGAACGCGGGTTACATCAGGCAACGGCAGAAAAACCAGCCCGCAGGAGCACTATGCCATCTCACTTGAACAGATTAACAAAAGAATAGACGAATGCACAAAATACCTTGCAGGCGAGCATTCACTTATAAAAGAAAAAATCTCTGCCATCGCCAAATGGCAATACCGCAAACTTTTGGTATACAGATATTTGGAAAAGTTAAAATGGTCAGAAATCATAGCCGATTTTTTTGAATATGAGGAGGATTTTGAGGAAGAAAAGGATTTCAAATATAAAGAAAGAATATTGTATTGGCACCGAAAAGCACTGAAAGAGCTTACGAAATAAGTTCGCCGAGATTGTTGTTTGTTCTTTCTCCCACAAGGGGCGAGGGGGTAAATGTATATTTTGGGGTTGAAGTATAAAGCTAAAGTTTTTGTGGCTACTCGTAAGGGGGGTGTATATTGTACCCCTCACCTGAATTTCTAATCTCGCAAAGCTCGCCAAGAAATTCTTTCCTCTCCCACAAGGGGCGAGGAGAATAATAAACATAAAAAAACAAGCGGAACCGAAGTTCCGCCTGCTTTTTGTAAATACTTTCTGTTAAAATTATTTACCGAACAATACTGATCTTGCTGCATCAGATGCAGGTTCAACAGTTTGACCGTGCAAGTATACAGGGTAAATATCAGTGATACCTGAAGATTCAACTTCGCAAGTACCGCTTGTAGTACCGTTAGCAGTTCCTGTACCGCCTTCTACACCTTTAGTACATTTAATAGGTGTGTTAGGACCGGTTGCACCGTTTACGTCGATGAAACCGATACAATTATCTTTGATTGAATCACAATCTGCGGCAGTTTTTAAGTAACCGAATGAAGTACCGTCAGCAAATGAGAATACCTTCCAAGTTGTTGCAGATGGAGCTGTAAGAGTTACGTTTGTTTCAACTTCTTCGTCTGCAGCTGTACATTCATCAGCAGGATCATCTTCATCAACACAAGTTACAGTCTTTCTGTATACCAATTCACTTAAACTTGTAGATGCAGCGAAATAGCTGTCTGTGATATCAGTTGCTGATTGCATACGGTCAATAAGCATAGCACCTAATGAACCGTCAGTAGGGTTGTCACCTGCGTTTGCAACATCAGCGTCCAATGTTGAAAGATCTGTGTCTTCCATTGCAATGTTCATCAATACAGCTTGGTTCAAAGTTGATAATGCTTTTTTGTAAGCTGTTTTGAATTGAGCACCGTTTGTGTTTGAAATCAATGTAGGAATAGTCATGGCTGCAACTACACCAATGATACCCAAAGTAATCAATACTTCAGCCAAAGTAAAACCGAATCTTTTTGTCATAATCTTTTCACCTTTCTTTTTTGTA
>CALVAZ010000081.1 GCA_944325675.1 Candidatus Gastranaerophilales bacterium | reverse complement strand
TCTCTAATGGAGTTTTTCTAGCCATTTTGTTTTTCCTTTTTATATAATTGTGTACTCTGCTATTTAATATTTAGCTTCAATAAAATTATCTCACAAACATAACAATTAGCAAGAAAAAGTGTCCGAGGTACGCAAATTTTGTTTACACAATTAATAGATTAATCTTCTTCAACAGGGTCCCCTATTTCATAAGGTGTATATTCAATTTTGTTATATAACAGTGCATTATTCAAAAGTTTCTTATCACTGGGTTCTATTTTCCCTGTATCCAATACACTGTATTTGTATACATCTGCCCCAAATTGGTTAGGACCCGCAAGATTATTTACATCAACATATACAAGTGCGCAGTCATGAGACACACTCGTAACAGTTTCTCCCGTCAGGTAACCATTCTCATCTCTCACCGGATACTCATAATATACTACACATTGAGTTTTTTGTTTGATAGTAATTAACATACCATTTGGCAAATACAAACGTCCTGAGGTAACCATACCATCACCAGAAGCATATACACCATCTACTTTATACGTCGGCTTATTGTCCTTAAACTCATAGAATTTACAATATTTTTTTGCAGTATCAGCAGATGTACATACCTGCGCTTTTCTTATTACGGTCGCTAACTCCGCCGCTACTTCATCTGATGTCTTTTTTGTATCAAACAAGCATAACATATTTTGACAATTGTTTTTGGCAACATACAACTGTATCGCATTCATTAACTGCGAATGCGCCTGCTTTACCTTCGATACCATAACTTTTTCCTGATAATTCTTTATTAACGTAGGTATCGTAAGTGCCGCAACTACTCCGATTATTCCTATCGTTATTAATACCTCCGCCAAGGTAAAACCTTTTTTTGAACTATAATTCTTCATATTTGAATTATAGCACATTATATCGATTAGGTCAAAACCCTTGTCTTTTCTACTTAGAGGAGTCGCCCCCCCCCCCGTCGCTTACTCTACAAATTTCGTTCACCTACACCTCCTTTATCTATATAATAACAAATTTAATAGAATTATGCAATTATTTTACAATCATATTATTTTGTAATACAATTTTAGACATAGATATTAATGAAAAAGAGGGAACAAAATGCAAGTATCACTAAATTGGTTAAATGAATTCGTAGACTTATCAGACAAAGAACCTGAACAAATCGCGCATGAACTTACTATGAGCGGATTGGAAGTTGAAGCTATTGAAGAAGTTAAACCAAAATTTACAAATATAAGAACCGTTAAGATAGAAAAAATAGACAACCACCCAAATTCAGACAGATTACACCTTGTAACCGTAAACACGGGTTCAGGCCTAAAAACCGTTGTTTGCGGAGCACAAAACATTGCAGAGGGTCAAATTGTCCCATATGCAAGTGTTGGCAGTCAAGTTTTGGACAGAAAAACAGGTGAAATGTTTACGCTGACGCCTGCCGTAATAAGAGGTGTTGAATCACAAGGAATGCTTTGTTCCGCAGACGAATTAGGCGTTTCCGAAAGAAATTATCAAGAAGAAGACGGCATTTTGATACTTAACAGAATTTTCCCTAATGTTAAAATCGGTGAAAATGCAGAAGATGTTTTAGGTTTCGAAAAAGATTTTGTTCTGGATGTAGCACCAACCGCAAACAGAGGCGATGAGATGTCTGTTATCGGGATTGCAAGAGAATTGAGTGCTATATTCAACAAACCCTTAAAATTCAATCCTGTTGAATGCACAAAAGATTTAACCACCAATGAATTTAAAGTTGAAATTTTAGATGAAGATGTATGCAAATATTATTCAGTAGGTTTGATAAAAAACATTAAAATCAAACCTTCGCCGGATTGGATGCAAAAAAGACTTTTGGCATCAGGTGTACGTGCAATTAACAACGTTGTAGATATTACAAACTACGTTATGCTTGAATACGGCACACCTTTACACGCATTTGATTTTGATAAATTAGACGGTTATTTGTGTGTAAGAAGGGCAAAAGAAGGCGAAAAACTAACAACACTTGACGGAGTTGAACGAACTCTCACAAATGATACCGTTCTAATCGCAACAAAAGAATGCGGCGTATGTTTAGGCGGAGTATTTGGCGGAGAAAACTCGGAAATTGATGACAACACGAAAAATATCGCACTTGAAGCTGCGTATTTTACTCCTGTAACAAACAGAAAATCCTCAAGAAGCGTAGGTTACAGAAGTGAAGCATGCGCAAGATACGAAAGAGGAGTTGACATAGAGGCAATAAGACCTGCTCTTATGCGTGCAATGCAGTTATTAACAGAATATGCTGACGCTGAAGTAACAGGTGTCGTTGAAACAGGTAAAAACAAACTTGAACCGATAGAAATAACATTGAGATTTTCACAGGTAAAAAGAATTTTAGGCTGTACAATTGATTCTCAAAAATGTATAACAATACTGGAAAATCTGGGGTTTGAAAAACTTGGCGGCAACGAAAGTGCTGCGAAGTTTTTGGTACCTTCGTTCAGAGCTTATGATGTAACGAGAGAAATTGACCTTATCGAAGAAATTGCACGTATCAACGGATATGACAAGATTGCACCGACTTTGCCAAGCAAAAATGAAATGCCTGAGATTTCTTTAGAGGAAAGAGTTATAGCAAAAGTAAATAAACTTATGCAAGCATCAGGCTTGAACGAAATTATCACAAGCTCATTAATCGGAAAATCCTTGCTTGATAAATATATGATACCGTTTAACCAAGAAAAAGCCGCATATGTTGAAAATGCCGCAAGCGAAGAATACTCAATGCTCAGACAAACCTTGGCTGCAAGTGTTTTGAACGTAATGAAAACAAACTTTGATAACGGACAAAAAACATTCTGGAGCTACGAAATCGGCAAAATATACGAACTTGAAGGAACTCCTGATGAAAAATACTCCGGCGTCAAAGAATCCAAAATGCTTGCAGGTGTATTAACAGGTGAAATAGAAAATTCAAAATGGCAAAAAACAGCCACACTTGATTTCTATACTGTTAAAGGTATTTTTGAACACTTATTTGAGGACTTGGGTGTGGAAAGAAGAATAAAAATATCCGCTTGTAATGAAAAAGATTATATGCACCCATATAGAACCGCTCAAGTTTTAATGTTAGGCAAAAAGCCTGAGCCTATCGGATATTTTGGACAAATACACCCACTTTTAAAGGATAAACTGAAGTTAAATCAGGAAGCATTTATGTTTGAACTAAATCTTGATATGATTATCTCCGCAATAAAAGAAACCGTACCAAGATACAAAAAACTTCCACAATTCCCTGAAGTAAGACGTGATTTGGCTTTTGTCATAGGTGAAAATGTTACCTTTGAAGAAATTCAAAAAGTCATAAAAAGCGCAGTTCAACAAAATATATTCAAAGGAAGCGAAATATTCGACGTATATCAGGGCGAAAATATTGATAAAGGATATAAAAGCCTCGCATTTCGTATAAAAATGCAGGATGAAAATGCAACTTTAACTGACGAAATTATTGAAAAACAAATGCAATCAGTTAGAGAAAAATTACAAAAAACTTATATGGATATCTCATTCAGAGAGTAACCACTCAAGGGGGTTTGTATGAAAAAATTTATAACAACACTCATTTTATTTTTAGGAATAATTTTGCCGGTAAATGCTGCAAATATTATGCCTGTGACAACTGAAAGCAATGATATAAGAACTATCGGCTTATATCAAGCGCCTAAAAGTATAACCTTATACAAATCTCCAGATGAGAATTCCGATATAATAAACAGCATAAAATGGTCTGCATATGACATTTTCCCAAATGGAGTCAAATTCAATGAGGTTTTTGTAATATATGTTCCGTCAAAAGAATTGGGATATATGGCAGTTACAGATGAAACAGACGATTGGGTAGAAGTAATATATAACAATAGAACCGGTGAAACAGCTTGGATAAAAAAAGATGACCCATATAAATTTATGACATGGATATATTTTTATAACACATACGGCAGAAAATACGGTCTTTATCTTTTAAAAGGAGCCCCTGATTCAGCCAAAAATATTATGAGCGCACCTGATGAAAGTTCACAGTTCATTGCTGAAATGAATATGCCTACTAAGATTAAATTAAATGTAATAAGGGGTAATTGGGCACTTGTAAGTGTTCTTGATCTTGACCGCACACCCAAAACAGGTTACATTCGCTGGCGCGGCGAAGATGGTATTCACTACTTTTTCCCTGATATAAAATAACTCTTATATGTTACAATCCGCAAAAAATCCTCGACAATAGTTTTTGTTTGTTGTAGGATGGGTTCAAGCGCGATAATAAATAGTAAAGGAGAATTTTTATTATGCAAGTTATATTAAAAAAAGATGTCCAAAACCTTGGTGAAGCAGGCGACATAATTAATGTAAAAGACGGTTACGCAAGAAACTTCTTGTTACCGCAAGCTGTTGCCGAAATCGCTACTGAAGGTGCACTTCAAAACCGTGAAAAGAATTTGGCAAGAATTAAAGCTAAACAAGAAAAATTGCACGCAGAAGCTCTTGCTAAAGCTGAAAAAATCGAAAAATTCGGAAAACTTGAATTGTCTGCCAAAGCAGGTGAATCAGGTAAATTGTTCGGAACTATTACAACTAAAAAACTAACTGAAGAATTAAAAGAAAAATCAGGTATTGAAGTTGACAGAAAAAATGTTTCATTAAACGCACCTATTAACAAAATAGGCGAATACAAAATGCTTATTAAATTAACTTCTAAAGTTAAATGCGAATTAGCAGTTGTAGTTACAGCTTCAGAAGTTGTTAAAGAATCTATTGAAGAAGAAGTTGAAGAAACATCTTCTGAAGAAGAATAGTTCATACCAAAGGGGAATAGATAATGGAATGCACGGCTATCGGTTCATTACCTTTTGATAATCCCCAAAAAGCAATTGAAACTGTACAAAAATATTTTAAAGAAATACCATTTTGGCCGCAGTTATCAAAAGTTAGCAGAAATGAAGACATGACGCTCCAATTTTTGGAAGGAATGCCTTCATTTTTTGTATCAGATGACGGAAATTTTTCTTTTGACACAGAAAATGAAAATTTTTTTCAGGATGTTGAACAATTTTTGTCGGATTACGAAAATATCAACAGTCAAAATAATCCTGATTTAATAGAAAAATTTGCAATAACGAATAATTTTTCATCAACCTTCAATTTATTTTTGGAATTAATTCAAAAAAATAATTGCAAATTTGCAAAAGGGCAAATAATAGGACCTTTTACATTATCAACAACTTTAACCGACAAAAAAGGCAGATGCGCAATCTATGACGATACGTTAAAAGAGATTATAGTCAAAATACTATCATTAAAAGCCTTATGGCAAATTAAAAAAATTAAAGAAACGGGTGCAATTCCTATAATTTTTATAGACGAACCAACACTTTCGCAGCTAGGGGCATCTTCATACATGACTATAACCCGAAGCGATGTTATTTCAATGCTGCAGGAACTTACCGGTATCATAACCGACAATGGCGGGATTTCAGCAATACATTGCTGCGGCAAATGTGACTGGGATGTTCCGATAAAATCAAATATTGATATAATAAGTCTTGATGCGTATAATTATGCTCAAAATTTAAGCATATACTACAAGCAAATTAAAATTTTTCTTGAAGCAGGAGGAAAAATCGCTTGGGGAATAGTTCCGACAAAGAACCCTCGAGAATTAGAAAACTTTGATTTGCAAGCGGCATTGTCAAAATTTGACAAAGCTGTTAACTATTTGACTAAAAAAGGAATTGATGAGAAACTAATAATAAACAATTCCATAGTTACACCAACATGCGGCGCGGGTTCTTTAACCGAAGAACTGGCCGAAAAAGCAATGTGTTTGACTAGTGAATTAACTTGCAGTTTAAAAGAGAGGTATAATGACAACTAAACTTGCACTCATCGGTAAAAGCGGAAGCGGTAAAACAACTGTTACAAAAGCATTTCTTAATGTTATAAAGGAAATGTTTCCTGAAAAAAGTATTCTTTTATTTGATAACGATTTGACAAGCGAACTGGGGCATAGTTTTGGTCTTGATATCAGGAACACAATATATGGCATAAGAAGCGGCAAACACGAATATAAAACCGGAATCCCTGAAAATATGTCTAAACAAGAATTTATTGAATGGGCTATGGAAGATATCGTTGTTTCCTTGGAGGAAAACGTTGATATTATAGTTTCCTGGTTTGTGGGTTCAAAAGATTGCAGGTGTCCAATTACAGGTCAAATAAATGATGCTGTTCTAAAACTTATAGAACGCTATGATATAGTAATTTTCGACTGTGAATTTGACTTGAAATACTTGAACCAGTTAGTGGACACTGACATTGATACAACTATAATAGTCGCAAATCCAAGTGAAGATTCCGCACATTTAGCCAAAAGAATTGAAGAATTCAGCGCTAAATATGCCGCAGGAGGACAACTTGGGGTTATTATCAACAAAGTAATTAACGAGGATTTGAGTAATGTTTCCAAATTATTAAAAAAATACGATCTTGATGTTTTGGGAGTAATTCCTTACGACAAAACTTTGGAAGAAAATCCTGTTAAAAAAGAATCAAAAGCGGTGCAGGATGCAATTAAACAATTTTATTTCAGGCTCAACCTACCGCAAATCATGAGGTAACATGGCAACGATATTGAACGGTAAAAAACTAAAAGAAAAAATTCTTACAGAATTAAAGAAAAAATTAGACGGTTGCGAAAAAAAACCGTCACTTGCCGTTATATTAGTCGGAGATAACCCTGCAAGTCAAATCTATGTTAATAACAAAAGGAAAACCGCAGAAATTATAGGTATAAAATCCAACGTCATAAAATATCCAAAAACTGTAACCGAGGATGAATTACTGAATAAGATTCACGAGCTTAATAAGGATGAAAATACCAACGCTATATTGGTTCAACTTCCCCTGCCCGAGCATATTTCCAAAGAAAATGTAATAAACATTATTGACCCACGAAAAGATGTAGACGGGTTTACCCCATACAATTTCGGCAAACTATTCTCTGGTGAAAAACCTTATGTATACCCTTGTACTCCAAAAGGCATATTACTTTTACTCGAGGAATATAACATAAATCTTGAAGGTAAACACGTTGTAATAGTTGGGCGCTCCAATATTGTTGGAAAACCTATGTTACAAATGATGCTTAATCAAAATGCCACAGTAACAATTTGCCACAGCTATACCAAAAATCTTTCCGAAATAACAAAAACTGCAGATGTCCTCATTTCTGCAGTAGGGGAAAATATAATAGAAGAAAAAATGTTAAAAACCGGATGTGTTGTTGTTGATGTGGGGATTTTCAAAGATTCAACGGGTAGAACACGCGGAGACGTTGACTTTGAAAATGTATCTAAAATTGCATCATATATTTCACCGGTTCCAGGCGGCGTTGGCCCAATGACAATAGCTTCATTGATGCTAAACACCATAGAACTTTTTGAAAAACAAAATACAAAAACGCCTCTATAGGCGTTTTTATAAGCTATTAGCTTCCAATCAAGTTCAAGCCACAGCTGTTTTTGATATTGTTGTTTACCAATGTCTTCAAACTTGAAATTTCATTGTCTAACAATTGAATTTGTGAATCTAAAGTATCTTGTCTTGATTCCAAGTACTCCTCTGTACTTTGTAATTCAATGTAGTATGGATCACTGTCTAAATCAGCATCTTCGCCCATGTCTTGAGCATAATAACCCATTTCTTTTGAAACCCAGTTTGCTTCGTTCATAACCAAAGTTTGTTCATACTGTAGTTGGTTTCTCTGCAAAATAAATAAACTTTTTTGTGAATCTACCGCTAAAAACGACATAA
>CALVAZ010000080.1 GCA_944325675.1 Candidatus Gastranaerophilales bacterium | reverse complement strand
ACATCTTTAGCAAATGCTGAAAGTGCAATTACGGAAAAAAATAAGGTTATGAATATTTTTTTAATCATAACCTTATTTTAATGCTGCTTTCTATAAAATCAATCATTTAAAAAGTCGATAAAACCTTTAAAAATCAATTATATATTTGCAAGTTTTTTATAATAATCGTTAGCTCTTTCAAATTTATGAGCTGCATTGAACAGTCGAGCTTCTTGAAGCTGCGGAGCTAAAATTTGTAGCCCTATCGGCATACCGTCTTTATCAAATCCCGCAGGGACACTTAAGCCCGGGATGCCTGCAAGGTTAGCGCTGATTGTAGCAATATCTGTCAAATACATTGCAAGCGGATCATTTGATTTTGCACCCAATTCAAATGCGGTGTTTGGGCATGTTGGTGAAACCAATATATCAGCTTTTTTGAATGCTTCGACAAAATCTTGTGTTACTAACGCTCTCATCTGTTGAGCTTTTTTGTAATAAGCATCATAATAACCAGAACTTAGTGCATATGTTCCAAGCATTATACGACGTTTTACTTCAGGTCCGAAGCCTTCAGCTCTTGTTTTTGTATACATTTCAAGTAAATTTTTGGCATCAGGTGTTCTGTAACCATATCTTACGCCGTCAAATCTTGCCAAGTTTGATGAACATTCTGCTGTTGCTAAGATGTAATAAATTCCGATTGAATGTTTCAAGTTGGGTAATGAAATTTCCACAATTTCAGCCCCTAATTTTTTGTAGCAATCAATTGCTACTTCAATAGCTTTTTGTACATCAGGTGCCAAGCCTTCTGACATAAGCTCTTTTATGACACCTACTCTTAAACCTTTGATGTCGTTGTTCAGGCTGTCTGCATAGTGTTCAACAGGGAGATTTAAAGAAGTTGAATCCTTAGGATCATGTCCTGCAATTACTTCCAAAAGATTTGCAGCATCTTCAACCGTTCTTGCAAACGGACCTATTTGATCTAAAGATGATGCAAAGGCGATTAACCCGTATCTTGAAACTCTCCCGTAAGTCGGTTTCATACCAACAATACCGCAAAAAGATGCAGGTAAACGGATTGAACCGCCAGTGTCAGAGCCTAACGAAAGTGTTACTTCACAAGATGCAACGCTTGCTGCAGAACCGCCGGAAGAGCCTCCCGGAACTTTGTTCAAATCCCAAGGGTTATGCACTTTTTTAAACGCAGAATTTTCGTTTGAAGAACCCATTGCAAACTCATCCAAGTTTGCTTTACCTAATATAGGAACCAGATTATCCAATAACTTTTGTGTAATTGTTGCGTTGAATGGCGAAACAAAGTTCTCAAGAATTTTGCTTGAAGCGGTTGTTCTTGAGCCAACTAAGTTCATATTATCTTTTAATGCTAGCGGAATACCTGCTAATAGTGGTAAATCCTCTCCTTTTGCAATCTTTTCGTCAACTTTTTTTGCTGTTTCTAACGCTGTTTTTTCGGTTAAAGAATTAAATGCGCCTAATTTTTCGTCAATTGACTTAATCCTGTTTAATGCGGCGGTTGTTAATTCGACAGCTGAAACCTCTTTATTTTTCAAAGCCTTGCTTTGTTCAGCGGCTGATTTTCTTAAAAGCTCGTTCATATTTTCTCCTTAAAAGCTATCTTTATGAAAAAATTGTATGACAAAAAACAGCCATTGTAAATAGAAGTTTCTAAAAGGTACTTATATTATTATTTCATACGCCCGAGAGTTTTGGAAATCTGTGAATGCAGTTGGTTCGCCTGATAAAGATATTCAGTGAGCTTTTCGTAATTATCGTTTTTTTCGCCGTATGGGACTTTCATTTCTATCAGTGCATCTACACTTTTGTTTATAGCAGATAATTTTTCCAGGGAATCTCCCAAAAATACTATTGAGTTGAATTTTTTGGAAACTTTTGCCAAAACGTTTCTTGATAAAAATGTTTGTGCTTTTCTTACCCAAGGCAATTCAATGACTTCTCCGGTAAGAGTTCGTATCTTTTTATTAGAATTTGCATGTTCTCTGTTAAGTTCAAAAAGCTCCTGCTCAAGTCGTTGCTTGCGAACTCTCAGGCTCAATACTTCATTTTGAGTACCATATAATTCTGCATTTTTAATTTTCCCGTTAATATCAGTTAAGGCCTTTTGTTTTTCAGAAATTTTATATTCCAGTTTTAATTTATCGGTTTCGGCTTGAGGGAGAGTTTTGTCGTTTAATATACTTGAATCATAACCGTTAAGACGATTTTGCATCGGATTTGATGCGGCAGACTTTGGTTCTTCTGTCAAGTTGCTTGCACCCGTGAACGGATTTTGTTTTACGGATTGCACAGGATTTACGTTAAAAAAGTTATGATTATTCTCCATACGAACATTCTACGACAAAAATAATATTTTTTTTACCTGCAAAAAGAGTAATTTATTCAATTGTAAATACTTTTTTGTAATACAGAATCATGCCCCATATTGTCAAAACTATATTGGGCATCCAAGCTGCTAAAAACGGTTCCAGTTTTCCCGATTCACCAAAAGATATGGATAGGGCTCTAATCAGATAATATACAAAAATTATTAGAATACTGAATAAAAATCCTCTGTTATAGCGAACTCTTGGCGGTGTTATTGCAAGTGGAACACCTATTAAAACAAGTGCTATGGTTGTTACGGGGAGTGCGATTTTATCAAAAAGTTCAATTACCAAAACTCTTTTTTGTTCTTCGGGTATTACTTTTGTTGCCAAATACTTAACAAGATTTGGAAAATTCATTTCCTTTGCAACATTCTTGTTTAATTCTTTCGTCATATCAACACCAAATTGAGCGTTTAAATCGTCAAAAAGAGTTGTATTTAAAACTTTTCCTTCGCTGTCAACGGTGTATATTGCACCTTTTTCAAATTGCCAGCCTTTTGGTGAAGTTTTCCCTTCTCGGGCTTGAAGGACCTGAATGGTACCTTCTTTTGATGTATCAAGAACTGTAATGTTATGTAGAGTTTTATCTTCACAATAACCGACATAGAAGAGCCGTTTTAAAAATCCGTCATCATTCAATTCTTTAAATACAAAATTTTGCTTACCGTCAGGTATGTTTTTCTGACCCAACGCCCATAATGCCAGATCTTTTGACTGTTTTGTCATCACCGGAACAATACTTTCATTAATAAAAAAGCTGAAAATTGACATGGTAATTGCAAATATAAAAATCGGTTTTGCAATTCTGTTCAATCCTATGCCGCAAGCTCTCATTACGGTAATCTCTGATTTTAAACTCAGGTTATTTAATGTCATAACTGTGGAAAGCAAAACTCCCATAGGAATAGTCATTACAACAACTGACGGCAGATTCAAAATAATCATCATTAATGCTACTTTGAATGGAATTCCGAACATAGAAATCTGTTTGATAAGTGTAATAAAAGTATCAGATGCAAATATGATTGACGTGAATACGCAAACTCCCATCAAAAACATTTCAATAATCTGCTTTAGGATGTATTTATCCAAAAGAGTTATATTCTTAAATTTATCAACTAAGTTATCCAACATATTCCTTATTGTATTCTAAAAAACGTATTTAAGCAAACTAGAATTTCAATAAAACTTTTAGTGTATCTTTTTGCTTGTTCTTTTCGAATGCCTCGATAGCATCATCAACTGAATATGTTGCCGAAATTAAAGGTGAAAAATCAATTTTTTGGGCTTTCAAAAGTCTTAATGCAGCACCAAATTGACCGCATCTTGAACCTAAAACTGTAATCTCATCAATTACAATTGGTGCAAGGTTAAATTCTTTTGAAGCTGCTACTGTACTTTTTAAAACTAATGTTCCACGTGGTTTTGTCAAAGCCAAAGCTGTTTCAAACCCCGAAATGGAGCCCGTAGCTTCAACAACTACATCGTATTTCTTTTCTACTTTGAAATCATTTAAAAGATGAGTTTCAACACCTTGAGCTTTTGCAATATCAAGTTTACTTTGGTGTTTGCCGACCAAAATAACATCAATATTTTGAGCATTTAGTGTCAATGCTGTAATCAACCCTAACTTGCCGTCACCCAAAACAACTACTTTTTCGAACGGTTTTATATGCAATTGCTCTGTAATCTCGCATGCTGCTGCCAAAGGTTCGACAAATACTGCCTGTTCGTCAGGAACATTTTCTGGAACTTCAAATAAAACTTCCAAAGGCATTGTGAAAAATTCCGCAAAACACCCGTCTTTGCGCCAAATGCCAAGAGTATGACGGTTTGGGCAGTGACGGTAAAGCTTTTCGGCACAATACGGACAGTCAGGTTCTTTGCAGCCGTAGCTTATTTCTGATACCACACGCTTTCCCAAAAGTGATTGATCAGGGTCGTTGATTTCTTCAACAACTCCGACAGCTTCGTGCCCGAGTATCCCTACGTATCCCATATAACCTTTTGTAATTTCATAATCCGTATTACATATCCCGCCCAAGGTCACTCTAATAAGAGCTTCACCTTTTTGCGGAACCGGTTTTTTATAATCTTTTACAAGTTTTAATTCGTTATCAAATACTAAAGCTTTCATAATTGCTACTCCTTATATTACTTATTTTAGCATGAAAAATTTCCAATTATTTAATCTGTTTTTACGGTTAGATATAATTAACCAAGTACAATTTTTGTCATATAATGTACTTATGAAAAGTAGGGTTTGGGTTATAATTTTATTAACAAGTTTGTTATTTTCGGGGCAGATTACTTTTGCTGCGATACCTGAAACTACTTTACAAATAGCACGTGAAGCCGAAATCAGGGCAGCATTTGAAAATCCAAAATCAGAAATTGTTCGTGTCGGAATTGGTGACAATTCATTTAACAAGTATGATTATGACAGTGTCGTGATTTTTTCCACATCTGAAATGACAGTTTTGGACGGTGAAGAATATATCACGAATGTTCCGGCATATAAGTCAGTTAATATAAAATTGTCCTCTGACATGTTTGTTTTGACGTATGATAACGGTGAAGTAATTGATCAGGTAAAAGGTCCTGTTAGATTTTTATGTCCAAATGGCAGGCTGGGGGTTAAAAATTTAAAACGCGTCGGGAGTCAGGCGCTATATAGGGGGGAGATTGAGATTACAAAGTACAACAAAAAACTTGGCAGATTTCACATAGTCAATGTAATTGAGGTAGAGGATTATCTCAAAGGGGTTGTGCCAAATGAGATGCCGGTTCATTTCGGATTGGAGGCTTTGAAGGCGCAAAGTGTAGCTGCAAGAAACTATGTTTTATCTCCGAGAGTAAAGGCGTATGACGCTTTTGACGTTGTTGATAGTGTTGCCAGCCAAGTTTATTTTGGTGCCGGTTCAGAAAAAGATTTGGGAACCCGTGCTGTTGAAGAAACAGAAGGTGTTGTTGCTTTATATAACTGGGATTTAATCTTGGCACAATATTCATCAACTGCCGGCGGATATACAGAAAGTTTCGCAAACGTATTTTCTGATCCTAAAACAAAGGATTTTCCGTCTGTTTCTAAACCTTATTTGGTGGCAAAACCTGATATATTAAGTCAAAAACCTTTGAATATAGAAGAAGATGCGGCCATATTTTATAAATCAAAACCTGATTCATATGATATGAAATCTCCTTATTACAGGTGGGAAAGAACGTGGACAAAGGATGAATTGCAAAAAGTTTTGCAAAATAATCTTCCGTCTCAATCTGCAACAGGATTTGTACATCCTGCATTCAGCAAAAATAATAAACTTGATGATATTGCTAAAATTGAGGTTAAAAAACGCGGGGAATCAGGCAAGATTATTGAGCTTGAAATTGTAACTAAAACACAAACATACAAAATATATAAAGAACTTGTCATTAGAAGATTATTGACCAATAACGGCAAGGCTTTGCCAAGTGCAAACGTTGTTTTTGAGCATGAATATGATGAAGATGGCAATTTATTGTCTGTCAAGGCTTTTGGCGGCGGATACGGGCACGGGGTAGGTTTAAGTCAATATGGTGCTGGATTTATGGCTACGGAATTAAAAATGCCTTATGATAAAATCTTGAAACATTATTATACCGGAATTACGCTTGCAACCAAGCCTATAATTTTGTCCCCTGCTAATGGGAAAAAAGTCGTGGCTCAATCTTTTTATACTAAAAATAAACATGCTGAACTTATTATAGATAATAAGTATCAATTATCTCATTTTTTAGTTAATATAAATGGTAAGGAAAAAGATATTGAGCTTTCAAAAAATTTCTTTAAAAGAGCTGAAAGAGTTGATATCTCAAAATTCATAAAGAACGGAAGAAACACGATAACTTTTTATTATCCTGAAGATGAAGACAGTAACAAGGGTTTGAGGTTATTTGTGGAATTGGTAGGAAAAGATGACGACTTGTTCTGAAGATAAAACAACCAGTGTATTAAAGGCTGCGTGGCTTATTGCTATTGTAACCATATTCAGTAAGCTTATAGGGTTTATAAGGGATGTTATTATAGCAAAATATTATGGGACATCTCTTGTATCAGATGCTTATTTTTACGCATATCAAATTCCGGCACTTTCAATAATTTTATTGGGCGGTGTCGGCGGACCTTTTCACAGTGCAACGGTTGCTGTTTTTTCCAAGCTGATTCCAAATTTAAGGGAAAAACCGGCGGATGAAGTTAGAAAATTGTTTTCTACTTTCATGACAACAACTGTTTTATTTTTTGCAGTTTTGGCGCTTATTTGTTACTTTTTTGCACATCCTATAATGAGCATAATTGCATCGGGCGGGAGTCCTGAGCTTATTAATTTGGCGGCCGAGCATTTAAGGATAATGTCACCTGTTTTGATAATCGGTGGGATTGTAGGAATTTATTACGGCATCCTTGTCACTTATAGATATTTTATGTTACCTAATTTGTCGCCGATTATAATGAGTTTGGTTATTATTGCAATGGTTGTTACTGCAAAAAACGATAATGCCGGTGTTATTCTTGCATGGGCGACTACAATAGGTGCTGTCTGTCAATTCATACTTCAATATCCCAAAGTCAGACAATTAGGGTTCAAGTTTGTTCCTAATTTGGATGTTTTGAATAATGTTCAATTTAAAAATATATGTGAATTGCTTTTCCCTGCCGTTTTAAGTTCCACTGTCGGGCAGGTACATATTTATGTTGATATGTTTTTTGCATCATCTTTAAAAGAGGGTGTTTGGACGGCAATAGGTTATGCAAACAGAGTTTTTCAATTCCCTGTCGGGATTTTGGTTACGGCATTTTTGGTACCTTTGTTCCCTATTTTTTCAAGACTTGTCGCTGATAATGATATGCAGGGAATAAAGAATTATTTTAACAAAGGTGTTGGAGTTTTATTTTTTGGTGCA
Organism: Candidatus Gastranaerophilales bacterium; assembly: GCA_944325675.1. Lineage (GTDB taxonomy): Bacteria > Cyanobacteriota > Vampirovibrionia > Gastranaerophilales > Gastranaerophilaceae > SIG32. The sequence goes on along the minus strand of CALVAZ010000080.1, from coordinate 4,107 downwards.
ATACCTATAATTATAGGTATTTTAGTCTTAGGAATGGATGGAATAAGATTAATATTTGAAAGAGGTGCCTTTGACGAGAGGGCAACTTATATGGTAACTGAGGCTCTGTGGTTCTTGTCTTTTTCAATTATTCCTTATGTATTCAGAGATAGCATAACAAGGGTTTATTATTCTTTTAATGATTCTGCAACACCTTTCATTGTGGCATTTTCATCAATTGTTTTGAAAGTATTTTTGAATATTCTTTTAATAAGTATATTGCATATGGGTATAGGCGGAATTACACTTTCAACTTCACTTGTGACGTTATTTAATGCGTGTGTTCTCGGGATTTTAATCTCTAAAAAAATAAAGTTGGATTACGGTATTTTATTCAAAAATCTATTCAAGATGTGTGTTGCCGGTCTTATAGTTTTTGTAATATGTACTGTAACAGGCAACATTTTTGATTTATTTGTTGTTTTGCCGAGATATGTATTTGAGATAACTAAAATCGCAATTGTTGGCGCAATTTGCTTGATTACTTATATTTGGTTAAATTTACTTTTAAAAATGGATTACGCGATTGAATTATTTAATAGAGTAAAGGCTAAGATATGCAAATAAAAAATGAAAAAGAAATAATCGATGTGTTAGTGCAAGGCGGGGTTATAGCCTATGTAACTGATACAGTATGGGGTTTGGGGTGTTTGCCTCAAGATGAAAAAGCTGTCAAAAAAATTTATGAAATAAAAAAACGTGAAGCTCAAAAGCCGCTTATATTGATGTCTAATGAAGTTTATAACCTTTTGGATTACGTTGAACCAATGCCGAAAATTGCTTGCAAGCTTGTAAAGAAATATTTCCCCGGTGCTTTAACTTTGGTTGTCAAAAAAAGTAAGAATACACCTGATTTTATAACCTCAGGCATGGATACTGTCGGAATAAGAGTTCCTGATAATGAAGTTTTTAAAAGAATTTGTGAGATTATTCCGGGACACGTTCTTGCAACAACAAGTGCAAATCTTTCACATCAACCTTCAGCCAAGAGTTATGAACAAGCTTTTGAGAATATGAATGGGCTTGCCGATCTTGTTGTTGAGGATTACGGTTTTAAATGTAAAGGTTTAGAATCTACTGTTTGCGGTGTCTTTGATGATGATTTGAAAGTTTTTAGGCAAGGCGAAATTTACATTTCGTTAGATTAGGCAATTTTCTCTTTTAAAAATTCTTTATATTAATATAGGGGATTAATAAAGGGGAACGTTTTGGCCAATATAGCTAAAATAGGCGGTTTTATTACGAAGGCTTTAAAATCATCAAATGCTCGGCAACTTGTTTATTCGACAGGAGGAAGTCGCGGAACATTTTTTGATGCTTTTAAAGAGTTCAATTCAAAACCATATATGGCAAAAAAACTGAGTAATGGTATTTTTGCCTCATCCGGAAAGATTAAAGCTGAAGCGGATGCTATATTGAAGCCTATTTGTGAGGATTTGGGTGAATTTGGCAGCAGATTGAAAAAAGTTCCAAAAATTAACGGCAAAATCCCAAAAGCTATGCAAGAGTTGACACTTGATGAATTCAGCGAATATGTGATGCTGGGTAAAGTTACGAACCTTATGGGGGACGGTTACGGAGCAAGGATTATCCTAAATGATCCAAAGGATGTGCCAAAACTTGTGAAACGTTTAATTAATCTTCATAATGAAGGTAAGATAAAAATTTCTCTGGTTGAAAATTATAGAGGAAATAATATCCATCCTTACATAAATGGTAATAACTTAAGACAACTTGAAGAACTGTCCTTTAAAAATTTTGAAGGTATGGAAAGGCATGTGAATGTCCTTAACAAGGTTAAAAAAGCCGGCTATACAAGAACAAATATGGATATATTCATCAATGGTACAAAAATAGAATTTCAAATCGGTGGCAAATATACAACCCGTTTTGGTGAAATCGAACATTATCTTTATGATATGCGTGGATTCGGTAATCCGGATCTAAGCAAATTATCAGCTGAACAAAAAAAGCTGTTTGCTCTTATGCGTGAAAGTTACATAAATGTTGCTAAAAATAATAAAATCGATAAAATTTATAATGATTATTTATCAGAAATATGGGATAAATTAAAAGTAGCAGAGGAGAAAGGTTTACCTTTCCCTCAATTCCCTGAACCCCCAAAGGGTATTCCGAAGATTTTATCTGCCGAAAACCTGTTTAAGTTAGAACATTAATTGTAACAAATTATTACTGTTATGTTAAAAAAAATATTTCGCAGCTTTTAAAGATTTTAGGTAAGTATGATACGCAATATTGATAATAACTTAAAATTTACATCAAATCCTATAAATAACCTTAAACAGGTTTGCCTGGAGTTGAGTGGTAAAGTTGGAAAAGATGCCAATCCAAATGTTTCATTTGATGTCGCTGAATTGAATGGTAAGGCATTTTTATCGGTTCAACAACTTTCAACCGGCAAAAATAGAGGTTTATTTTTAAAACTCGTTAAAGGTAATGACTCAGCATCCTCAATTCTTGCAGTAGGTGATGAAAATAAATTGAAAAGATTTATTCCAAATTCGGAAGAATTTGTAGAAGCAAAGATAAGAGAGCTTGTTTCTGTCATGAAAAAAGCCGATAATAATGAGGCTAGAGGCTTAACAGATTTTTAACAGTTATTTTTTAAATGCTTCTGCAATTGATTTTTCATAATCGGGTCTTAATATGCCGACTTCGGTTATTATTCCTGCGATTAATTCGTGCGGTGTTACGTCAAACCCGGGGTTAATTATGTTTACCCCATCTGCACATATTGATTTTCCGTTTATGTGGGTAACTTCATCGTGTGAACGTTCCTCAATAGGGATTTCATCACCTGATTTAATGCTTATATCGATTGTAGATAACGGTGCTGCAATGTAAAAGGGAATATTGTGATATTTTGCGGCAATCGCAACTGTGTATGTACCAATTTTATTTGCGGTATCACCGTTTGCGGCAATTCTGTCCGCGCCTACAACAACCATATCTATCATGCCTTTTTTCATAAAATATGAGCACATGCCGTCTGTAATTAAGGTTGTAGGAATTCCATCCATTGTAAGTTCAAGAGTAGTAATTCTTGCGCCTTGTTGACGAGGACGCGTTTCGTCTGCAAAAACTTGTATTGTCGGATCATTTGCAAATGCTGAACGGACTACACCCAATGCTGTCCCGTAACCCACAGTTGCAAGCGCTCCTGCATTACAGTGGGTAAGGATAGTTGCACCTTTGGGGACAACTTCTGCACCGTAGTCGCCTATTCTTTTGTTTATTTCAATGTCTTCATTCTCAAGTTTTATGCCGTTTTGTTTTAGTTCTTCAATAATGCCATTTATGTTTGATTTTGAATTTTTGATTATTTCTTTTTGTTTTTCCACAGCCCACATTAAATTTACGGCTGTTGGGCGAGATGTTGCAATATAATCAGCTTTTTCAAGTAGTTTTTTAATAAAATCTTCGCGAGATAAATTTTCTTTAGCAAGTTCTTGAGCGTAAAGTATAACGCCATGAGCGCCTGCAATCCCGATTGCCGGTGCCCCTCTTACAATCATGGTCTTTATTGCGTCAAACATTTCTTGCCCGCTCTCGCTGTCAATATATTTGAATTCATAAGGGAAAAGGGTTTGATCCACCATTCTTGAATATGTGTCAATCCATTGTATAGTCCTTATTTTTGATTTGAATTCAGTCATTATCTCCTCACTTTAATTTAAAATGTTCATCTTTGTCTTTTTGGTTCAATATTTGGAAAAAATCAATGCCGTAATAAGTTAAAAATCCTGAAAAAGCGTTGATTGTAGCAGAAAGTACGCCCATAAATATAACAAGAACTGTAATTAATCCAAAACTTGCATTACTTAGTGCCATTGAAACACCGTAATTGGGGTAATATTGGAGAAATCTTGCCAGAAGTATTATAATAGGGATATAAAATACTGAAAAACCAACAAAGGATACAAAGCCTATAATTGCACCTAAAACAGCACTTTCTTGAACAGAATTGATTTTTAACATTTCAAGTTTTGTCATAAAAATTATTACAATTGTTGATGAAATACACATCAAAACCCAAAAAGCAATATC
>CALVAZ010000079.1 GCA_944325675.1 Candidatus Gastranaerophilales bacterium | reverse complement strand
TATTGCTTTTTCGGTGAATCTTTCAAACATTGTTATAAACTTCCTAATACAATTTACTAATTCTATAGATTTATTTTACAACAAACATATAGATATTCAATTATTCAATCATATCAATTCTGCGTTTGTGTCTGCCGCCTTCAAAACCTGTTTTAAGCCATACATCAACAATATCAAGAGCTAAATTTTGACCGATTACACGCTCGCCGAGGCAAAGGATGTTTGCATTGTTATGTGCGCGAGATACCCTTGCGGAATATGTATTTTCCAGACAAACTGCGCGAATACCTTTTGTTTTATTGGCAGTGATTGACATGCCAATACCTGTTCCGCAAACCAAAATGCCGCGGTCAAAATTGCCAGCTGCAACCTCTTGAGCTACTTCTTTTGCAACAATAGGATAATCACTTTGCTCAAGTGTATAAATACCAAAGTCTTTATATTCTATGTGGTGCACACCAAGGTATTCAAGGATTTTTTCTTTAAGATGAAATCCGCCGTGGTCGCAGCCGATAGCAATTTTTAAATTTTCCATAGTACAACACTCCCATTAAACTGTATGAATAAATTATACATTTTTTTTGAGAGTGTGTAAATTGTTTATGGAATTTTAAGTTACAACCCGAGTTCTTTTAGTTTGGCTTTATCTTCTTCGCTACCGAATTTTTCAATATACCACTGCATTTGTTCAATGTGTGCGCTGTAAACATCAATAGCTTTGTCGGTTTGTTTATTTCTTCCGTTGTTATCAAGCCAATTTTTATCATCAGCTATACTTTTGCCGTTTGTACCATCCCAAGATTTGCTAAGATATTCATCACCCAAAGAGTCTGAACCTGCGAGAATTTCATACAAATCAATAAAGTTGTCAAATATTTCATTGACTTCAACATACTTATTGTATACATCTTTAACATCATCTATATCAACGTCACCATCTTCAAAATCCGATGCACTTATTTCCGAATATTCATCTGCAAATTCAGCAAAGTCTTCATCTTCGAATTTTTTTGCATAATTATCGCGTTCTATAACTTCACTTAAGCTATACTCTTTTTCTTCCGAGTCCTCAGAAGCCTTAAAATTGTATTTTTCACCGTTATCAAGCCATTCTTTAATTTTGTCAGAATTTTCTTCATCACCCAACGCATTTGTTATAGCATCTCTTACTGCTTGCTGATTTTCATCATCAGATGAATTTGTTTCGTAAGAATCACCGTCATCACTTTCTTGTAAGAAGCTGTTTGCAATATATTCTCTGAGTCTGTTGTTTTTGTCGCTATTTTGACTATCCCATTCATTCATTATTTCAAGGATTTCATCAGAACTTTTATCTTTTAGGACATCTGCTAAAAATTCATTTTTATAGTCTTCATTATAATCTTCAGGATTATTAGGATTTAAAACATCAGTAATTTCTTCTATTAGCTCAGATAACTCCGTATCTTTATCGGTTTCTTCATCTTTGCTTGCGCCATCAGTAGTTGTACCGTCTTTTTCTACGAATTTATTTTCATTGATATCATAGGAACTTCCGTCTTCAAATTCAATCACATCGCTACCATCATCTGTTTTACGGCTTTTCACTTCACCGCGTTCAAGAATTGAAGAATTTAGCTCGACATTTTCAGCGTCATCTTCAGAAATTAAATTTCCTTCTTCATCAATAAAGCCATTCATTTTTGCGGTATATTTATTATTTTGAGCAGCACTCAAAGCATTATCAGCTGCCTCTTCTCTTTCGCTTGCACTCTTTTTGCCACTTGATTCATCACCTGCCTGTTCAGCTTTTTTCTTTTCTTCAAGCTCTTGTTTCATTTTATCGAGCTCTTCTTGAGCTTTGGATAAATCATCTTCAAGTCCTTCTATGTTTCCCGCAATTTCTTTTAATTTTTCGTCTATTTCTTCTTCTTTTTGGTCTTTTCTGTCTGTGTATTCCTCCAGGTCTTCTTCAAGTTTGTCCAGCTTTTCTTGTGCTTCCTCAGCTTCTTCTTGCGCCTTTTTAAGTGCAGTTTCTGCCTTTTCTTGCTCAGCAAGAGCATTTCTGTATTCACGTTTTGCACTTTGCAGGTCAGACTTCGCACTTTCAGATTCATTATCACTATCATAAGCGCTTTGACATTGTTGCAGCTTGTCAAATGCTTCACTTACTTTGTCATTAACGCCTTCAAGTTCAGTTGTCTTTGTTTCGACTTCTGTTTGTTTCTCATCATAAGTCTTTGTTACAGTTTCAAATTCTTCCTTAATCCCTTCAATCGCATCTTCTATCGGGATTAATATTTCTTGTCCTTCGCTTACAACATCAGCATTTTCGATTTTTTCATCATTATATTTGTTATTGTAGTCTTGAATTTCCTTTTGCTTTGCTTCAATAGCACTCCAGCTTGAAGCACTTTCAGTATCTCCTTTATTTTTCAGAGAAGTTTGAGCAACACGAGATAAGCAGTCGTTTTCACCGGTACCCCATTTTTGTACTGAAATTTTGAAAAACTTGTCTATACCGTTGTTTTCTACACCAGACATTTGTTCATCCTTTCCTATAAAAATACTTTATATATGTCGACATACTCAGCTATATTCTTAAGTTATTATTAAGAAATTTTAACAATAGCATTTTTCTTGTAATAACTAATTTTTTGTTATAAAATTACTGACGTATACGGTACATTAATGAGGAAAACATTATGACAGAAAGAAAACTCGTTGGAACAGGCGAAATGTTCAAAAAAGCACTTGCGGGTAAATACGCTATTGGTGCTTACAATGTTAACAACATGGAAA
>CALVAZ010000078.1 GCA_944325675.1 Candidatus Gastranaerophilales bacterium | reverse complement strand
ACCCCTCACCCTAACCCTCTCCCACAAGGGGCGAGGGAATATGGTGGGAAATTTGCAACGGCACGTATGTGCGCCCTTTAGGGCTTTGCAATCCGAAGGATTGCAAGTTAAAAGCGTGTTTTTCTTTCTCGGTTCACTCTTTCTTTTTAAATCGAAATAAAAAGAAAGAGTGAATAAAATTTCTATGCAAAATTTATGAAAAAGAGAGCGCCAGAAGCGCTCTCGGGTTTTCGGGGTTATATTGAGAAAATTACTTATCGTTTTTGAAACACCATTACATATTCGTGTTTAAAAATATAAAAACCGCCGGCCAAAGCACGATAACGCCATAAATTAGCCGTTTTACCTTTAGCACGTTCATTGCCTTGCATATCCTTAACAATAATAGCTTTTAGCGCAAATCCGAGTTTCTGCATTCTTGCCATACATTCAAAGCCAAGCGGCTGAACTTCGGAATTTTTGTAACTATCGCCAATAATCAGTGCTGCAAATCTACCTTTTTCCAACAAATCGTAACCATTTTTGGCAACTTTTTCAAACAAATCGTAGAATTCTTCAGTTGAAGCACAGTTGGACAAATCCTCTTTCTTGTCGGAAAACTTAATAATATCATCATAAGGTGGGTGAAGAATTAAAAACTGTGCAAAATCTTCGCCCATAATATCAAGTCTTGCCTTAACCTTTTCCTTTGCAAGTTCAGATGCTGAATCCGCGCAAATAATATTCACATCAGTTACGAGTTGTTTTGGAGTGAATTTTTCTGAAACTTTTTCTGCCAAATCATCCTTTAACTCAACGCCAATACAGCGTCTGTTCATATTGATAGCTTCAATACCTGATGTCCCTGAGCCGAAAAACAAATCCAAAACAACATCATTCTTTTTGGTAAATCTTTCATAAAGCTGTTGAGCTATTTGCGGAATATAATTGCCATGATACTCATTGGAATGGCCGTGTTCTTTAAGTCTTGACGGAAATTCCCATAAGGTATCGGTTTTTACATGGTCATAATCGCGCCAAGCATTAAGATTTATATCACTGTATTTAGTGGTTTTTACCTCTTTAACTACTTGCAAATCCGCCTTTTTAGACGGTTTCAACTTAGTATTAGATTTCAATCTTACCAATTCTCTTCCCCCGATTTATTAATATAGGTTCATTTTATAGAAATGTTTCAAATTTGTAATCAAACATTTAGATGAATTTGTGTTTGTAGTACATTAAAGTTGTATGGAGGAAGTATGTTAGAGAACGGATTTACCTTAAATACTTTTTTTATGATAGCCGGTTTTCTTCTTGCGATGTTTTCCTGTGTATCGAATGACATTATACAAACTCTCGGGACTTTTTTGACCGCAAACCGGAAAACGAATTCTCTTTACATATGGGCATTTACGAGCATAATTTTAATACTTACGATAGGGATAGGCTGGATAGTTAACGATGGAGATATGTCGTTCGGACGTCTGGACAGAATTCCGGTAACACATACCTTTTCCTTAATACACGTTCTTCCGCCTGTAATATTACTTGTACTTACGCGCTTTGGCATACCCGTTGCCACAGCGTTTTTAATATTAAGTATTTTTTCCATCAATGATGTGCACGTAATCGGTTTAATGCTCACAAAATCCTTCATCGGATACGGCGTAGCGTTTGTCTGTGCATTGGTTATTTACAACATAATTGCAAGACCTATTGAAAGATATTTTTACTACACCCAAAAAAAACATTCCAAAAATATTTCAAAGTGGTGGATGGTTGCAAAATGGTGTTCTACCGCGTTTTTATGGTCACAATGGATTATGCAGGATGCCGCAAATCTTTTTGTATATTTACCGAGAAAAGCATCTTTGGGTGAACTTATATTCGTGCTTGCCGCATGTACCGTATTTTTAGGCTATATTTCTTTTAATCGCGGCGGAGAAATTCAGAATATCGTAAAAATGAAAACAAATGTTCAAGATCCGCGTTCCGCTACAATTATAGATTTAATTTACGCATCATTGCTTTTGTATTTTATCCAATTAAACAACATTCCGATGTCAACAACATGGGTATTTTTAGGATTACTGGCAGGACGTGAAATCGCACTATATCACAGATTGCGATTTGAATCTCCTAAAAAGATGTATAAACACATAATAAAAGACCTTGCAAAAGTTACATTTGGTATGATAGTTTCACTTTTAGTCGTGGTAATACTTACCAAGTTTCATATAGTAAAAGACTTTTTCATAATGCATTTTATGAATATGTAGGTGCAAAATGGCAAGAATAAAACAACTTTCAAAGCATTTAATTAACCAAATTGCAGCGGGCGAGGTAATTGAACGTCCGGCATCCGTAGTGAAAGAATTAACCGAAAACTCCATCGATGCAGGCGCAACTAGGGTAAGTATTGAGATTACAAACGACTGCCGCGATATAAGGGTTGCCGATAACGGTTCAGGAATTCATCCTGATGATATTATGCTTGCCTTTTCAAAACATGCAACGAGCAAAATTCAAAACGATGATGACCTGTTTGATATCCACACACTTGGATTTAGAGGCGAGGCTCTTTCAAGCATAATATCTATTTCTAAGCTGACTTGTATTACAAGAACAAAAGATTTTGAAACAGGGACAAAGGTCAAGTGTGAAAATTCTGAAGTAAAAAAAGTTGAAACGGGTTGCGCCGTCGGAACAATTATGGAAATAAAAGATTTGTTCTACAACCTTCCTGTAAGACTTAAATTTTTAAGAAATCCGAACACAGAATTTTCCTATATCCAAGAAATAGTACAGGCAATTGCAATTGTAAATTGTGGTGTATCATTTGAGTTAAAAAGAAACGGCAAAACTGTTTTAAAAACTACGGGACAAGGAGATCTTGCCCAGACGCTTAAGGAAGTATATTCATCAGATGTTGTTGCGAACCTAAAATCCGTTTTAAAAACAGATGAACTATCACATTTGAAGATAAGCGGAATGGTAAGCAAACCGGATTACACACGTTCAAGCAAGAAAAATTACCACCTTTATATCAATTCACGAGCTGTAAAATGCTCGGTTATGCAAAAGGCTGTCGATACTGTTTACAAAACACTTATCGCCAATAACAAATATCCTTTTGTTGTCTTAAATTTAGAAATTCCGACTCAAGATGTCGACGTGAATGTTCACCCAACTAAAAAAGAAGTTCGATATAAAAATCCAAACCAAATATTCAACTTTGTAAGAACAGCCGTAGAAGCGGGACTCGCCAATTACGTTGAAACGGAAATAAAACCGATTCCTGTTCAAAAGGACAATATTGTTGATTTTAGAGCTATCTCCTCAAAAGATTTGAGGATTGATAACGATGATGATACCATGTATGTTTCTGATAATTTGATGCAAAAAATTCAGGATGAACTAACCTCACACCACGAAACTGTCAAGCAACAAACCATAATATCAACAACAAAAACAGAAGAACCCGAACCTGAAGAAAATATTATTGGCCAGTATAAGAATACTTATATCTTAATAGAGCAGGAAAACGGACTTGAAATTGTTGATCAACACATAGCCGAAGAACGCTATATTTATGAAAAATTAAAATCCGAAAAACAAATTGCATCTCAAATTTTGTTTATATCTGATGTTGTTAATGTATCTTCAACAGATATGGCAATAATAAAAGAAAATTTAGATAAATTTGAGCATTTCGGCTACGAAATAGAAATTTTGAACGAAAACGAACTTATATTTAAAAAATTACCTTTGTTAATTGCAAAAGTTAATCCAAAAGAAATTTTAGCAGATATTTTAGAAAACATAGAAGGTGATATTGATAGGTTGGAAGAAAAAATCCTAATCACAACCTCGTGCAAAGCCTCTGTAAAAGCAGGTCAAAAACTTTCCACATGGCAAATGCAAGAAATCATAAAAAAATGGCGGACAACTAAAATGCCATATACATGCCCGCACGGCAGACCAATATCGCATATAGTTCCGCATAAAGAAATTGCATCATTCTTTCAACGACAAGGTTAATTACAACAAACGTCTAATCCACGTTAGCTGAAAGACAATTTTTTTCGTAATGCAAATGATTCATCATAGAGCTTACTCTTACCATCATATCTTTAAACATTGGGATAGATAAGCTTTGTTTACCGTCTGACAGGGCATTTTCCGGATCATGATGGACTTCAATCATAACCCCGTCAGCTCCGACTATCAAACCGGCTTTTGTCATCGGCTCAATCAGATATTTTTGCCCGGTGCCATGACTTGGATCAACTATAATAGGCAAATGTGAATATTTTTTAATAACAGGGATAGAAGCTATATCCATAACATTTCTTGTAAATGTACTGTCAAAACTTCTGATACCACGTTCACAAAGTATTACCTTTTCGTTTCCGTTATACATAATGTGTTCTGCAGCAAGCAAAAATTCTCTTATTGTACTTGCAAGACCTCGTTTTAAAATAACAGGCTTGCTACATTTGCCAACGGCTTTTAAGAGTTTAAAATTCTGCATGTTTCTTGCCCCAATTTGAATTACATCAACATAATTTGATACCAATTCCAAATCCGCAGAATCCATAACCTCGGTTACAGTCAACAAACCTGTTTCTTCTCTTGCTTTTTTTAAATATTTTAATGCCTGTTCCTCGTAACCTTGAAAATCATAAGGAGAAGTTCTAGGCTTAAAAGCACCGCCTCGCAAGAATTCACATCCCATTTCTTTAGCAGCAAAAGCGACCTGTCTTAAACCTTCATAATCACTTTCAACAGAACATGGCCCGACAATCATGACAGGCTTATTTGCACCGCCGATTTTCACCCCGTTTTCAAACTCAATAACTGTGTCTTCGGGCTTTCTGTCACGAGATGCAAGTCTAAATGGTTCGCGAATAATTTTTACTTCTTTAACCCCTTCCAGAGCACTTATTCGCCCTGGTGTTATAGAAGTTTTATCGCCAAACGCATCAATAACCGTATGTATTTCGCCTTTATTTACAATTACCCTGAACTCATGTTCGGTTAAAACATCAACAACTTTTTTTATATTTTCTTGTGAAGCCGACGGCTCCATAATTATAATCATAGATTTCTCCTTTGATAATTATTATAGCATAACAAAAAAGAGCCTGAAAAGGCTCTTTTTTGTTATTTGGAAAAATATTCCTATTTGCCTTCAACAACTGCTTGAGCTGCTGCAAGTCTTGCTTGAGGTATTCTGAATGGTGAGCAAGATACATAATCCAAACCGATTCTGTGACAGAATTTAACAGAATCAGGATCTCCGCCGTGTTCACCGCAAACACCGCCAACAAGTGAAGGATTAACCTTTTTCCCTTTTTCCATTGACATTTCAATCAATTGACCAACGCCTTTTTGATCTAAAGTTTCAAACGGATTAGAAGGCAATATCTTTTGTTCAACGTAGCGATTTAAGAATTTACCTTCAGCATCGTCTCTTGAATAACCAAATGTCATTTGGGTCAAGTCGTTTGTACCAAATGAGAAGAACTCAGCATATTCAGCCACTTCATCAGCAGTCAAAGCAGCACGCGGAATTTCAATCATAGTACCGAATTTGTAATCAACTTCAACGCCCTTTTCAGCCATAACTTCTTTTGCTACACGAACTAAAATTTCTTTTGCGACTTTTAATTCGTTAACATGGCCGATAAGAGGAATCATAACCCAAGGTTTAACAGCTACGCCTTCTTTTTTCAAATCACAGCAAGCTTCAAAAATTGCTCTGACTTGCATTTCATTGATTTCAGGATAAGTTAAACCTAAACGGCAACCTCTCAAGCCCATCATAGGGTTAGATTCTGACAAGCCTTCTACAACGTGAAGCAATTCTTCTTTTTCTCTTGAATCTTTACCAAGCGCTTTAAGAGTTGCAACTTCAGCAATTAAAGACTCTTTGTCAGGCAAGAATTCGTGAAGCGGCGGATCAAGAAGTCTTACTGTTAAAGGTTTGTCACCTAACGCCTTGAACATTGCGTAGAAATCTGAATACTGCATAGGAAGAAGTTTATCTAAAGCTTCTTTTCTTGCTTCAGGAGTTCCTGCAATAATCATCTTTTGTACCCAAGGAAGTCTGTCAGGATCCATGAACATGTGTTCAGTTCTGCAAAGACCAACACCTTCAGCACCAAATTTAAGAGCGTTTTCAATATCTTTTGGAGTATCAGCATTAGCTTCAACTTTTAATTTCTTGATTTCGTTAACCCAAGTGAAGAACTTGTTCCAATTTTCATCAATACGTGCTTCAACGAGTTTTACGGCACCTTCCATAACAATACCTTTACCGCCGTCAAGAGAGATAATATCATCTTTGCGGTAAACAGTTCCGTCGCAGCCTGTTAACGTTTCATTTGCAAGATTAATTTTCAAATCTTCGCAACCTGATACACAAGGTTTACCCATACCTTTAGCAACCACAGCTGCGTGAGAAGTAGCACCACCGCGAAGAGTTAAAACACCTTGTGAAACTGCCATACCGTGAATATCATCCGGACAAGTTTCAACACGAACAAGGATAACTTTTTCACCTGCTTCACCGCGTTTTGCAGCTTCTTCTGTATCAAATACGATTTTACCAACAGCAGCACCCGGAGATGCGTTTACACCTTGGCAAATCTTATGAGCTTCGGCCATTGCTTTTGTGTCAAAACAAGGAAGCAAGATTTGGTTTACAGTATAAGGATCAACTAATTGTATAGCTCTTTCCTTAGTAATAATACCTTCTTCGCACATATCAACAGCAATCTTTACAGCAGCAGCGGCAGTTCTTTTACCGTTACGGGTTTGAAGGATATATAATTTACCTTTTTCAATTGTAAATTCCATATCCTGAACATCTTTGTAGCCCAATTCAAGTTTCTTTGCGATATCAACATATTGCTTGTAAAGTTCAGGCATTTCTGTTTCCAATTCAGCAATAGGTTTAGGAGTTCTTATACCGGCAACAACGTCTTCCCCTTGAGCATTTGTCAAATATTCACCGTAGAATTTGTTTTCACCGGTTGCAGGGTTACGGGTAAATGAAACACCTGTGGCGCAATCATCACCCATATTACCGAATACCATTGACTGAACGTTAACAGCTGTACCAAAATTATGATCAATTTTGTTCATGTTTCTATATGCAACTGCGCGTGGAATATTCCAAGATCTGAATACTGCTTCAATAGCTTCCTGCAATTGAACATAAGGATCTTGAGGGAATTCTTTTCCTGTAACTTCTTTAATAACTCTTTTATAAACAGGAATTAAAGACTTCCAACCTTCTGCAGAAACTTCTGTATCAGATTTTACACCTTCGCGTTCTTTTACTTTTTCAACTTCAGACTCGAAATATTTTTGTCTGTCCATTTCCCAAGCAACAGAACCGAACATTGTCAAAAATCTTCTATAAGAATCATAGCAGAATCTTGGGTTATTTGTTAATCTAACCATAGCTTCTACAGTTTCATCATTCAAACCTAAGTTCAAAATTGTTTCCATCATACCTGGCATAGAAACTCTTGCGCCTGATCTAACAGAAACCAACAACGGATTTTGAGAATCGCCGAATTTTTGTCCTTTTTGAGCCTCAACGTCCTTCAATGCTGCTTTTACTTCATCCATAAGACCAGCAGGCATTTTGTTTCCGTTATTAATATAATCCATACAAGTTTCAGTTGTAATGGTTAAGCCGGGAGGAACAGGCAATCCCAAATTTGTCATTTCAGCCAAATTCGCACCTTTTCCGCCAAGAAGATTACGCATAGATGCATCACCCTCTCTGAAAAGCCACACGCGTTTTTCTGTCATAGTTTTTCTCCTATTCTAAAATCTAAATTTAAACAACTTAGATTGTACCATGAACATGATTTCTGACATAAAAACTTTATCAGCAATCTTTATAACTATTTACAAAAAACTTTGTGCAGAAAGATTTATTTTCTAAAATAATCACAAATCAACGTTTTTTTACGCGGAAGCAGGCTTTTTACACCTTCTATAAATTTATTTTTTTGAGAATCTTCAAGTTCTTTTTTTAGGATTGCTTTTTCTAAAACGACCTTATTATAGAGTTCGGCACAAACAGAACTCTTATCCATATGCTCTTTAAGTTGAGCAAGCTGGCGTTCTTTCTCTTTTATTGATAATACCAGTTCTTTTTTCACTATTAACCTCTTTATTCCGACATGAAACAGGATAATAT
>CALVAZ010000077.1 GCA_944325675.1 Candidatus Gastranaerophilales bacterium | reverse complement strand
TATTTAGAGATAGCAAAACAAGAACCTAAAAGAGTTAAGGTTCTTGATGCGACTAAGACTATTGATGAAATTTCTAAACTTGTAATAGATCTTTTTGAACAGAATTTCGGGATTTAATATCTATAACATTTATCCCTTTAAATTCAAAGATTTTTTTGATATTTTCAGGATTTTTACATGTTTCCTTGGCTAAAATAGCACCTACTATAGCTTCTAGTTGTGACATTGGCATCATATTATTAGGCAAGTCATCAAATCCCCATTCAAATTTTAACGCTTGTTGTAAAAACTTGCAGTCGGCGGGCGAGCGTTCTTTAAAGCATGAATTCAAATGCATGCTTTGTCTTGTCAGATACAATTCAAATCTGTTGACTTCAATTCCTTTTTCAGAAAGCTCTCTGAAAAAGTCGGAGCCTCTTGTTGCATAACGTTGCGTCCAATTATCCTGATTTGGCATGTGAGGGTTTGTTGCAACAAGTTGGTATGGCTTTGACAGTACTCGCCACTTGCCTTCAAGCATTGTTCTGTCCCATGGCATTGAAACGCATATTTTGGACTGTTTTAGTGATGAATAGTTTTCAAAAAAGAATATTATGTCATTCATTTTGTATAATTTATCAACCAAAATCAATTTGTTGTTTTCGTCGATTATTGCAAGTCCTGAATCTATTGTAGACCCTGAGGATAGCGACAATCCTATATAGTAATTCATTTTTTCTCCTACGGCATTAATTGTGTTAAAATCAAAGGCTCGTCATCTGTGACCATAACTGTATGTTCAAAGTGCGCGGAAGGTTTTTTGTCAATGGTGCTTACAGTCCAACCATCTTCTGCAACCTCGACTTCATCAACTCCAAGATTAAGCATTGGTTCTATTGCAATTGCCATACCTGTTTTTAAAAGAGTTTTGTCCCCTACGCTATAGTTAAACAAGAAAGGATCTTCGTGCATATTGTGTCCAACGCCATGACCTCCATATTGCCTTACTATACCGAATTTCTCACGATTTGCTACCATTTCTATTGCTTTTGACACATCATCAAGAACGTTTCCTTCTTTCATTTGGGCAATTCCGGCAAAAAGAGATTCCTCTGTTGTTGCAAGCAGTCTTTGGATTTCTTGAGAAACTTTCCCAACAGGATATGTCCAGGCACTATCTCCTACTAGCCCGCCATACGTTGCTCCTACATCAATACTTATTATATCTCCTTCTTTTAATATCATATCTTTTGAAGGGATTCCATGGACTACTTGCTCGTTTACTGATGCACAAATTGATGCAGGAAATCCTTGATAGCCTAAAAATGTCGGTATTGCATGATTTTCTTTTATTATTTTCATTGCAATATCATCAAGCTCTTTTGTTGATATGCCGGGTTCTATAACTTCCTTCATTTTTTGATGAACCAGCGCTACAATATGTCCTGCATGGCGCATTCTCTTTGTTTCTTCTCGTGATTTTCTGTTAATCATTTATTATTTCCAACAACCTTTCCCAAACGTCATTAATACTGCCGTTTGCATCTATTGTTTTTAACAGTCCTTTGTTTTTATAATAATCAATCAAAGGTGCGGTTTCTCTAAAATATGTTTCAAAACGTGCTTCCGCAGTTTCTTCATTATCGTCTTTTCGTTGTGTTAATTTTTCGCCGCATTTATCGCATATCCCGTCGACCTTTGGCGGATGGTATTTTAAATTATAAATTTCACCGCATTTTGGACAAGATCTTCTATTTACAATTCTGCTTATCAAAATATCGTGATCTAAGTCAAAATATATGGCTGTGAATTTTGCGGGCTCTTTATCAATGGAATTATTGATATTGTCTAATTTATCTGCCTGTTCGGTGCTTCTCGGGTAACCGTCCAATATATAACCGTTTTTGCAATCCTCTTGTGAAAGCCTGTTTTTAATTATATTTGCAACCAAATCTACCGGTACAAGCTGCCCCTTATCTATATATAATTTGGCTTCTTTACCGGCTTCGGTATTACCATTAATTTCAGCTCTTAAAAGTGAACCTGTATCAACATGCGGAAAATTTAAATATTTCGCTAATCTATTGGTTTGAGTTCCTTTTCCGCAAGCAGGCGGTCCTAAGAAAATGAATTCTTTTTTCATGTTTACCCTCTCAATTTATTAAAAAAATTAAAGGCTTTTTTAAAGCCTTTAATTTTTTATGTATCAATATTTGTCGCATAAACTGCATTAGCTTCAATAAAGTCGCGTCGCGGCTCAACCTTGTCACCCATTAACACGTCAAACAGTTGGTCGCAAAGCATTGCATCTTCAACACTTACTTTAAGCAATGTTCTTGTTGACGGGTCCATTGTTGTTTCCCAAAGCTGTTGAGGCATCATTTCTCCCAACCCTTTGAAACGTTGGATAGTTAAGCCCTTTTGTCCTCTATCGTCAATTATTTTTTGCAGTTTTTCAAAAGATGTAATCTCATATTGTTCAGTATCTGTTTCTAAAATCAGGCTCTGTTCTTCCTCAATCAAGAAATCTCTTATTAAAGGATATGCCGTTTTTAAGCGTTTGTATTCTGAACTCTTGATTATACTTTGGTTAATCATTACGTGTTCTTCTTCATTCAAGTTTAATTGAATAGCATACTTTGCGTTTTCCGGATTGTATTTTAATGAACAGACGTAATTTTCAGCTTCTTTGATATTGTAATTTTTAGCGTGGTCTTGAAGATAATGATTCAAATACGCTATAATTTTGTTCATTCTTGCCTGATCATCAAAATCCTCAGGTATAATATTTGATCTTACAAGCCCTCTCAACACCACCGCAGGGAACAAGTTCAAAATAGGGTTGTTGTATGAATTATAGAAGGCTGACATATTCTTGATTAATTCCAATAATTCATCTCCTGTTTTGATTTTGGACTTAGATTTGTCTGACAATGAAAGGTTTTTAATACCTCTTTCTTTTAACATTTTATCTAAAGCGTGTTCGTTAAACAGGTATTCGGAAACTTTACCCTGTGTCACTTTAAACAACGGTGGCTGCGCAATGTAAACATAACCGTTATCAATTAGAGGTTTTGCATATCTAAAGAAGAAAGTTAACAACAATGTTCTGATGTGAGCACCGTCAACATCAGCATCTGTCATAATAATTATTTTGTGATAACGAAGTTTTTCAAGGTCAACTTCTTCTTCGTTTTTGCTGATATTTATACCGAAAGCTTGCACCATAGATTGGATTTCGTTATTTCCATAAATTTTATCGAGTCTTGCTTTTTCAACGTTAAGAATCTTACCTCTTAAAGGCAAAATTGCTTGGAACATTCTGTTTCTGCCCTGTTTTGCGGAACCGCCTGCTGAATCTCCCTCAACTATGAAAATTTCGCATTTTTCAGGTTCTCTGTTTGAACAGTCCGCAAGTTTGCCCGGTAATGTTGAATTTTCAAGAACGGTCTTTCTTCTTGTTAATTCTCTTGCTTTTCTTGCAGCTTCTCTTGCCCTTTGAGCTTGAAGCGTTTTTTCAAGTATTGTTTTTGCAATTTTTGGATTGAATTCAAGCCATTCTTGCAATTTATCTCTCACCGCATCTTGAACTGCCCCCATAGCTTCTTGAGAACCGAGTTTTTCTTTTGTTTGACCTTCAAATTCAGGGTTTGGAAGTTTTACGCTTACAATCGCTGTTAGACCTTCACGAACATCTTCACCTGAAAGATTTTGATCGGATTCTTTTAAAATATTATTTTTTCTTGCGTAATCATTTAATACACGCGTAATTGAGTTTCTGAACCCTGTCAAGTGAGTTCCGCCTGAATGTGTGTTAATGTTATTTGCAAATGACAAAACGCTTTCATTATAAGCATCCGTGTATTGCATAGCAACTTCAACTTGCATATTATCAACTACTTTATCAATATAGATAGGCTTTTCGTGTAAAACGTTTTTGTTTTTGTTTAAAAATTCTACATAACTTCCAATTCCGCCTACGTAATGGAAAACTTCCTCCTTATTGGTGTGTCCGTCTATAAAGATTATTTTTAAACCCTTGTTCAAAAATGCCATTTCGCGAAGTCTGTTGGCAATAACGTCACGGTCAATTTCGGTGGTTTCTGTAAATATCTCAGGATCAGGCCAGAAGGTTGTTTTTGTACCGGTTTTGTCTGTCGGTTCACATTTTTCAACAGGAGCAACAGGTTCGCCTCTCATATATTCTTGGCGCCATACATAGCCTTGTCTTGAAACTTCTACTATATATTTTTCGGAAAGTGCGTTTACAACTGATGCACCAACTCCGTGTAGTCCGCCTGATACCTTATAACCGCCATCGCCGAATTTGCCGCCTGCGTGAAGTACTGTGTGTACAATTTCTAAGGCGGATTTTCCTGTTTCAGGTTTGATATCAACAGGAATGCCGCGGCCGTTATCTTCAACAGTTACGCTGTTATCTATATTCACGGTAACTTTTATATCGGTACAAAAGCCTGCAAGTGATTCGTCAATAGAGTTGTCTACGATTTCATAAATGCAATGATGAATCCCGCGTTGAGAAGTAGATCCGATATACATACCCGGTCTCATACGAACCGCTTCCAAGCCCTCTAGAACCCTGATGTTACTTGCATCATATTTATCTGATGTTTTCGTTTCAATTTCTTCTATCTGTTCATTAATCTGCGTTTGTTCAACTGCTTTTAAGGCTTCCATCCCTTTATCGTTCATAATTTCTTGTTGTGTGCTTTCAGCCATGCTTTCCCCCAATCATCTGTATTTATAGCACTATGATACCACAAACAAGCAAAAAAAGCCAAATTGTTTACTATATGTAAATTTGCTTGCAATATGTCAAAATATTATGTATAATTCTTATCAATAAGGAGGTAAGCTATGAAATTTCACGCAATGAACGGGGGGGGGCAACTCCTTTAAGTAGACATAGCTCAGGTCTTGACTCTTTTAAAAACAAGAACTATAAGCCTAGTATGAAGAATTATAGTGTAAGGCTCGGTTTCACTCTAGCAGAAGTTTTGATAACTTTAGGAATTATTGGTATAGTTGCTGCATTAACAATCCCGACGGTTGTTAGTAAGTATCAAAAAAGAAGTACAGTTACTCAATTACAAAAAGTTTATTCTGTCTTAAATCAAGCCTACCTATTTTCAAAGGTTGAAGGTGGTGATAATGTACTTTTAAATAATGTAAATGCAGGATATGATATGGATGCTGAAACTTCACAAGAGAAGATTTCGGAGTATATGGAAAATTATTTTTTACCTTATTTAAAAGTACAAAAAAATTGTGGAATATCATATGATACTAAGTGTTTTGGTTTTCAACATAATAATATAAATAATGACAGTACGGGAATGTCTTGGAATAAATATAATGTTATTTTGCAGGATGGAACTTTTATATCGGCTGTTTATAATACTCTTTGTGATGAAAATGGTGTTTGTGCAAATGGTGGGGGAATTTTGTTATTTGTTGATTTGAATGGTGCTAAAGGACCCAACGTAGCAGGAAAAGATTATTTTATGTTTTATGTAAAACCGAAATCAAGTAATATAAATTTTTATGAGGCTAGTAGTACGGATACAAATAATAAGAGAAATGTATTGTTAAATGATTGCAATACGTCAAAGTGGCGTAGATCATGCGGTGCACTAATTAAATATGATGGATGGAAGATAAGTGATGATTATCTTTGGTAAGCTAATTTTTGGCCATTTTTTGTCCTATCATTTCGTTCAAAATTGATTTAGCCGTGTTTAGTTGAACGTCGTTTTGTCTTTTAACATCTTCCATTGTGAAATTGACTTCTATATCGGGAGTTATTCCTTTTTGGTTTATGTCAGTTCCTTTTGGCGTGAGGTATTTTGCTATGGTTAAATTCAATCCCGTTTCGTTTGGCAATGGTATAATTTTTTGCACCATGCCTTTACCATATGTTTGCGAGCCTAAAAGTTTTGCTTTTTTGTAATCTTTTAGTGCTCCTGAGAGGATTTCGCTTGCACTTGCACTTGCTCCGTCTACTAAAACTATCATAGGTTTATTTATGTTGAATTCAGTATCTTGGGCATAGATATCGTATTTATAACCGTTTCGGCCTACTATGCTTACGATATTGCCCTCGGGAATAAACAGGTTTGCAATAAATATTGCATTTGGCAAAAGCCCTCCTGTGTTACCTCGTAAATCCAATATTAGACCGTCGGCTTTTTTGGTTTTTTCTAATGCTTCCAAAAATTCATTTGGTGTTGTAGAGCCTATGAAGGTCATTATTTGTATATAACCGATATTTTTGTCTAAGGAGCTTCTAACTGTTTTTATTTTTATTTCTTTTCTTATTACCTTTTTGGTAAATTTATCCTTGCCGCGTAATATATTTAATTCTACGAAAGTGTTTTCAGGCCCTCTTACCAAACTGGCTACATCTGATAACGGCAGTCCATTTACATCTTTCCCATCAATTGCCGTAATTATGTCACCGTTTTGCAAATTTGCATATTGTGCCGGTGTCCCTTCCATTACGCTTATAATTTGAACTTTTCCTGAGTTTGTCGCTATGTTCACCCCAATACCTGTTATTTTGGAATTGATGGAGGAGTTTTGGTCGGCATATTCGGTTTTGCTCATGTATCTGGAATATGGGTCGTTCAAGCTTTCCAGCATTGTTTGAACTGCTACTTTTGCATCTTCATCCGTCTTTATTTTACCGTGATAATGCTCTTTCCAACGCCCCCAGACTTGGTGGTTTAAAGTTGGGTCGTAGTAATTTTCTCTGATAGTTTCCCAAGTGTTATCAAATAGTTTTTGTGAAGAAACGTGTTCAGTGTTGATCATTTCTTCATTATTGTCGCTGAAAATTGGATTATGTACGCTCAAAAATAGTCCGTTGAGTGCAAACAATGCTATTACAATAATTAGAAATATGAATAACTGCTTTTTCTTCATACGAATATTTAACATCAAGGATTTTTTATAATCAATATACTTTTTTAGTAACCCGATTATTTATGTTATAAATCTTCAAATCCGGGAGATGTCGCAGGAAGATTTTCATATCCTTTGTTTTGCATTACTGTTTTTTTGATATATTTATTCGTGTAATTTCCTTTTTCAAAAAGTTTTTTAAGAGTGTCTTCGCGCACTACAAGCGGGTGAATATTATCTTCTCCGCTTTCAGGAAATTCTTTTAAAATTTCGCACCACACTGCAGCCTCCATCGTCCAAGCATAAGTTTCTTCTGCTAAAGAATTATACTCATCTTGGTGAAGTGCTTCGTGTGATAACAGTGCCGCAAGAGCTCCGGGCGGGGCATCTTTATGTCTTGGATTTATAAATATATAAAGTCTTTTACCTTTTTTCCATCCCAACGCATCGAAGGACTCATAGCTTTTGTTTATTGCACCAAGATCTCTAAATTCAATTTTTACGGGGCGTTCTGTTAAATTGTTGCCCAAAATCGCTTTTCTTGAAAACTCTCCGGTCGTGTTTTTGAGCATGTCAAGTGCTACGTAAAAAATTTCGTCCTTACTTACGTCCTTGTATTGGGGTTTGATTTGATTTATGTATTCTCTTGTATATTTTTGGGGAAAATTGGCCGGAACTACATTATCTTCGTCCGCCGCAAATGCTGGCGTTGATATAAGTCCTGCACAGATTATAAGCATTGCTATTCTTTTTTTCATATATCCGCTAATCTCTCCGATTTACTACTACATATATAACATTATAAATATATATTTTATAAAATCAAATTTTAATTTTTCCTGTTTAAAGCAGCAAGTTCTTTATATATAAGTTTGTATTCTGTTGAATTGTCAATGCTTTCTGCTTCTGATATGTATTCTAAAGCTGTTTTTATGTCGTTTTTGGCTTTGTATAGTTTACTCATTTCGGCATAATATACAGGATTTGTTACGTCATATGTGATTGCTCGTTTCATACATTCAATGGCTTCATCATAGTCATTTTCATTAAATCTTACCAGAGCAAGATAGTAATACCCTTCAGCACAATTCATATCCAGTGCCAGAGCTTCTTGCGCGTATTCTTTTGCTTTATCAAAATCTTCACTCAGGTAGGCCGTTTTTGCACCCAAAACGTAGCCGTAAAGGTAATTCGGATTTAGGTTTAAAGTTTTTTCAACAAGTTCAAGTGTTTTATCAAATTTTTTCTCTTTTATATATATATCCGCTAAATCCGTTATGTAGTTTAAATTATCCGAATTTCTTTCTATTACTTGTTGAGTTACTTTTTCTGCTTTCTCAAACATATCAAGCAAACTGTATGTTTTGCCCAGTGAGATTAGCGTGAAATCATCATCGGCTCCGTTTTTTAAATTTTCCTCCAATATTTCTTTTGCGTGCATGTATTCTTTATTATTGTTTAAAAGTAATGCTTTAAGTACCCTTGTGCGGTAATGTTGAGGATAGGCTGAAAGTATTGCCTCAACCTCTTTGTTGCATTTGTCAAATGCTTTTGTTTCGTAATAAAGATAGGCAAGTGAATACCTGTAATCGGCATTCTCCGGTGCTAGATAAATAGCTTTAGAGTAAGCATTTTGTGCTTCTTCCATCCAGCCGTTGAAAAAGTATGCGTTACCAAGATTGTAAAAATAAATCGGGTTGTTTTTATTGATTGAAGATGCTTTTGAAAAGCATTTTATTGCTTCTGTGAAGTTCATATCTTCTAACGCAAATAATCCTTGATAATTTAAAATTTCCGGATTGTCCGAATTTTTTCCGAAAGTTGAAAAGATTTCTCTCGCTTCATCAATATTGTTTTCATTGAATAAAATTTTGCCCAGAAGTATCTTAATATTTTCATTTTCACTGTTAGGGCATTTGGTTAATAATTCTTTGGCTTCTGAAATTTTTCCTTCATTTTGCAAAGCATTTGCTATTTCATATATAACTTTGTCGTTGCAGTATTCGGAAGTTTTGTATTCAAGTATTTTAGATGTCTGCTTGAGTTTTCCTAAGAGCTTTACTACTTCTGCTAAATTATCTGAAGTTTTGCAAAGTCCGAAAAGTTTTTGGGCAAATTTTAGGGAGTTTTCATAATCTTCCAGTTTTTTGTATATTTCTCCGGAAAGCTGGATACTCTCAATGTGGTTGGGATTTTTGGAAAGAACCTGCTCCAGATACCCTAAGGCTCTTGTATAATTGTGCATTAATGAATAGAGCTCACCAAGTTGATACAAGACCTCTGTATTATCGTTGTCCATAGCTAAGGCTTTGTAAAGCATTTCTATGGCCGGTTTGTACATCTTTTGTGCACGCAGAGAAAATGCTTCTTTTATATATTCTAAAACTTCTTTTTCTTCACTGAGCATTTTTTACCTCTGTTTTGTTTGTTTTTTTGTTTTGTTTATTAGGATTTTTGTTTTCTTGATTTTGGTTGTTTATTATAATAAGAACTTCATCTTCGCCGGCCATTTTCAGGGTATTTCTAGCTATGCCTTCAAGGTTTTGCGTGGTGGAAAATAATTTGATTTCCTCTTTAAGATTTTTATTATGTTCTTCTGCATCATTTAAAGTGCGTTTTAGTGTAATAATTTTTGCTTTATAGGCTACTAACTTTGAAATGTTTAATATCGCACTAAAACCTATTTGAATAAGACAAAATAACAGTACTATGGTAAGAAAAGAATAGTAAAATCCTGTCTTCCTCAATTCTTTGCGCGATTTTGCGGCAGGTGTCGATTGAGATTTTTGAGTTCCTGATTTTTGGGTATTTTTTCCTTTTATATTTTTTCTATTATTTGCCATTTTCTTAATTATATCGGAAATTATTCCCGAATACAAATTATGTTACAATTTAAACTTTGCGTCGAATTTTATACTTTCTCGTAAAAGTGTATTTGTTTCGTCATATGTTTGGCTTGCGCCAAATTCAAGGTTAAGTTGGTCGTTTCTTGTTTTGGCTAATGGATTAACAGAAAGCACAACTTCGTTTTTTTTGCGATTTCTTGTTATATCTGCTGTAAGAACATGTTTTATTGAAAGATATTTATTAAATCTTAATTCCGGAGCTATGTAGAAATTATCGTAATAACTGTTATAGGTGCTTCCTATTGTCCTTTCGTAAGCGGTATTAAATGCGAAGCATCCTTTTGCGTATTTAGTGAAAAATGTCGCTGTATGCTCAAGTTGACCGTAACTTACGTCTTGTTCCATATTTGTCCCGAATGATAATCCCTTTGTTTCAATGCCATCAGAAGCTTCTCTAGGAATTACCTGATATTCCTCAGCACCATACTTTGAATATATTAACGGGGCTTTTGATGCCAGTATTTTTTCACCTTCTTTATTAAGGCTTTTGGGTGTTATTTTTTGTGGAACTTTTAGATTCAAAACAAATTGATTATCTTCATCAACTAAGTATATCGCTTCACTATCTCTAATAAATTCAGCGTACCCTTTTAGTGGGATATTTTCAGGCTCTATGTAATCCTCCGCTTCTGTTGTATCTGTTAAGAAGATATTTTGTAATTTAACCTCAGGAATGTCTTCGTTTTTAGCGACGCAGGGCATTGATACAAATATAATAAAGCTCAAAAGTGTTAGAATTCTTTTCATACTTATATTTTAAAACTTATTGTGTTTCCGTCAAGTTGTAAAGTTATAGAACTTGGTATTACAGTTGTGTACAATTGAGTTTATACAATTATTTGTGTTAAAATCGAAACAGAGGTGAATATGAAAGTTGCGCTTATAAATCACGGTTGTGCTAAAAATTTGGTTGACAGTGAACTTATGTTAGGGCTTTTGGCTTCAAAGGGGCATGAGGTTACGCTTAATGAAGATGACGCGCAGATAGTTATTGTTAATACATGTTCTTTTATACATGATGCTGAAAAAGAGTCTGTTCAGTCGATTTTGCAGATGGTTGAAAAAGGAAAAAAAGTTATTGTAACCGGCTGCTTGCCCCAAAAACATAATCGGGATTTAAAGGAAGCTATTCCGGAAATTGCAGCTATGGTTGGGACTTCTAATATACGTGAGATTGTAGGAGTTGTCGATAAAGTTGCAGAAGACTCAGAAGATGCTTATGTATCATTTGTTTCTGAAAAACCGGAGTATATTTATCCTGAAAATGTTGAGCGTCAGCAAATAACAATGGGGGCAAGTTCATATGTAAAAATTGCGGACGGATGTAATTATCACTGCGGTTATTGTATTATCCCAAATTTGCGCGGTATTTATCATTCTCGTCCTATGGAAAATATTATCGAAGAAGTGAAAAATTTGGTAGCAAAAGGTGTTACGGAAGTTGTTTTAATCGCTCAAGATACAACAAGTTACGGGATTGACTTGTATAAAAAACAAATGTTGCCTGAGCTTTTGAGAGAATTGAATAAGATAGAGAACCTCTCTTGGATAAGGATAATGTACGCTTACCCGTCGCAGATGACGGATGAGCTTATTGAAGCAATTGCTCAATGTGACAAGGTGGTTAAATACATTGATTTACCACTGCAACATTCCGATAAAACAATTTTGGAAAATATGCGCAGGCCGTCATTTGATTATGAAGAGCTTATAAATAAAATAAGAAGCCGAATCCCTAATGTGGCAATCAGGACGGCGTTCATTGTAGGGTATCCCGGGGAAACAGATGAACAGTTTGAGCATTTGTACAATTTTGTTAAAAAGATGCGTTTTGATAAAATGGGTGTTTTTGAATATTCCAGAGAGAAAAATACGGCATCTTACTCAATGAGTGATCAGGTTCCCGCAAAGATTAAGCATGAACGTTATAAAAAGTTAATGGCATTGCAGCAGGAAATTTCTTATGAAATTAATCGAGCTTACATTGGCAAAACAATTCCATGTATAGTTGAAAGTTATACCGATGATGGGGTCGTTATTATGCGATCAGAACATGATGCACCCGAAATTGACGGATTGGTATATGTTAAGTCTGATAAACAAGTTGTTCCGGGCGATATCGAGCCGGTAAGAATCGATAAGGCTGATGAATATGACCTTTTTGGTAAGTTTGTTGTATAATTATTAAGAGAGTTTAAAAATTAGGAATAGTGTTTATGGAATATGTAGAAAATAAAGCTGTTGAAGAAGAACAAACGCGCGGTATTTTCCAAGATATGGCAAAATACGCCCCGTCAAAGATAGTTGGCATGGTAGGTAATGCTTTAATTGTACCTGTGTATACCAGTTTATTGCCTCCTGAACAATATGGTTTGTATTCTATATCTATAGCGCTTTTATCATTCTTGTGTATTTTGTTTTCTGATTGGGTTGGCTTGTCAGGTCTTAGATTTTTCAGACATCACCAGATAATGCAAGATATGCCCAAATATATGACAACATTAGTTTTTATGTTAACTTTTAACATTGCTCTAATGTGTTTAGTGGCTTATATTTTTAGGGGAAATTTTTATTCATTTTTCCATATCCCTGCAAAATATTTCTTTGCAATTCTCTTATTAATAATTCCGGTTGCGGTAAGAGCGTTGCTTTTCCAGCTTATCAGGGCACAGTTAAAATCAATGTCTTTTACTTTTTCGACGATTGTTAATCAGTTTTTGACAATAGGACTTTCAGTGTTCTTTGTTAAATTTTTTAATTTAGGTGCTATGGGCATGCTCTTAGGTATGGGGGTTTCTATATCTCTTATAGATTTGTTGTTAATATACCAAAGCAATATCTTGAGATGGTTCAAGCTCCAAAAAGTTGAGTGGACTTTTTTGATTCCGATATGGAAGTACGGTGTACCCATAGCGGCTACTTCATTAAGTGCTTGGATTATAAATCAAAGTAATAAATTTATTATGAATAGTATCAAGGGTTTTTCCGAAGCCGGTATTGTTGGTGTCGGGTATGGTTTGACTCTGCCTTTGTTGCTTACAATATTTGCGATTATTACGGTTGCAGCTGTCCCGAGAATTATAAATATGTATGAAGAAAAAATAGATGTAAGACCTATTATTTCAAGATTTGCGGGATATTATCTTTTGATATCTTTGCCTGTTATTACTATAATGTCAATTTATTCAGTTGAATATGTACATATTTTTGCAAATGAAAAATTTTATACAGCTTATAAATTAATACCTTATTTTGCTTTCGGTACTTTTTTCTTGGCATGCACAGATTATACAACGCTGCAATATCATTTAGCTAATAAGACATACATAGATTTTATTATTAAGTTAATCTCAGGTATTGTGGGTGTTGCCCTAAATATTTTATTAATACCTGAGCATGGTTTAGTTGGTGTTGGTATGGCTACTTTGGCAGCAAATTTCTTATACTTTGTTCTAACTATCATTATAGTTTTACCTGATTTAAGACTTAAGTTCCCATATAAGACGTTTATAAAAATGTTGTTGGCAGCAATACCAATAGGGTTGATTTATTTGTTGTTTAAACATGTCAACCTTGATTATGCTGTTTTTGAAATGATATTTTTACTGATAGGATTTTACGCATTTTACTGGCTTTTAGGTAAATTTTTACAAAATTTTCGAGTAGGTTCAAGATAGGTTAATATTTCTTAATAAATACGCAATATTTTTTCAATTTTGACGTTAATGTATATATGAAGTATATGAATGTGACATGATGTGCGAATTTAACTTAAAGAAACGTAATAATACGCGACTTTAAGACATACTCTTGGTACAATGAAGTGTATGGATAGCAAATTAGACATTTGTTAAGAATTGAAAGGACAAGCTGATATGAAACTTGACACGATGAAAAGGCAAAGAAGAGTAATTGCATCTTTGTTGACTACTTTTTTCCTGATGCAGCAATCAATGGTTATACCTGCGATGGCTACAGAAATTGGTGGAAGTAATCTGCCGGGTGGTTGGCTAACTCCTGGTGCAGACGGTGCATACAATATCGACCCTACTTCAGTGAACGGTAGTACAGGTTTTAGACAGTATGATAAATTTAATTTGAGTGCTGGTGATATAGCAAATCTTATATTCAAATATGGAAATAAGAATATTGATACGTTTGTAAACTTGGTGCAAGACCAAATCAATATTAATGGTATTGTCAATTCAATGCGTGATAACGCTTTTTATAATGGTAAAGCAGTTTTTATTTCACCCAATGGCATGGTTGTTGGTGCCAGTGGTGTTTTAAATGTTGGTTCGTTGTCTGTCATGACTCCGAATCAAAATGATTTTGACAAGTTGAGAAATCAACCGAATATTGCAAACCTAAACAATATTGAAAACAGTTATGGGACTGGGACAGTCAAAATAGATGGTAAGGTTTTTGCGCAAGATGGTGTTGATATTAAAGCAGCATCTGTTGCGGTAGGACAGAATGCCGGTATTATGACAGGTGTTAACAACATGGCAGCTCTTAATTCTGAAACTCAAGCCAATGTTTTGTTTAACCAATTGGTAAATACAAATAATATAACGTCAGGTTCCAATCTTGTAAATGAAAACGGCAGAATTGTTATCAAAGCTTATGGTAATGAGAATGCTGGAGTTAACATTGCAGGTAATCTTAAAAATTTCGGATCAGGCGAAGTTTCCATCGATAACACAGGTGTTGACGGTGTGAAAATCGCAAGTGCCGGCAAGGTTTCCGGTAATGGTACCGTTACAATTACAAATACAGGGGCTGCCGGCATAGATGTCGATGGTACTGTTAAAGGCAGAGGTGTTGAACTAAACAGTTTAAATTCAAATATTGTAATTGGTGATAATTCTAATGATGATTATGTAACCTCATATGGTGACTTAAATATTAATCTTGAAAACGGTGACCTTTTAAGTAGTGGTGCTTATAAAACACACTTGGTTACAGAAAATGGAGGTAATTTAAACATAAATGTTCAAAATGGTTCCATTGGAAATGGAAATGTTGGTGGAGCTTGTGAAGGTGATGCCTGCGTTGGCGTTGGACCTGATGCAAGGGATTTGACAAAATCAATAAATACAAGAGTATCAGGTAAGATTGATGCTCAAGCAACTTCAGATATTAACTTAGCAAGTATTGATACTGACATGAGAGTTGGCCAAATCAAATCCACAGATGGTAGAGTTATTTTGCTGGCTGATTCTAAGATTAAGGGTCAAACGCCTTACTCAATAGTTAATGCCAATGGCAATCAAGATCAAGTTAATGTTTCAGGTAAAGGAGTTTCATTGATTGCGAGTGGTGGAATTGGTGAGGCTGACAATCGTTTGGTTATAGAGCAAACAGATGCTGAAAATTACGGCGTTGATATGTTAGCTTATAAAGGTGATATAAATGTAAAAACTCTTGGTAATGCTACCAATGTTTGTACAATTATATCAAAAGAAGGAAATGTAGATATCCACTTTACTGGTAATGTCAATATCCAAGAGGTTACTGCTGCAAAGAAGATTAAATTGGTCACCGAAGGCAAAACTTTGACAATTGAAAATCTTGGTACAGTACCTAATACTCCGGTGGATTACTATGGTCCGAATGAAAATATAGCACCTGAACAGGTTGAATTGAAGGCTCTGGATATTAATCCTGAAACACGTATTGATCCTGAAAGAGCTCAGAGTGTTGTAACTGTTATCAACGGAAGAGTTCAAGGTGATGCCGATCCAAATACTGAAGAAATAACTATTGTTGCAGATGATATATTTATTGATGGTAAGCATTTTATAAATGATGATGAAAATAAAGTCATTGTTGACGGTAAAGAGTATGTACAATTTACTGTAGTTGATGATGATACAACAAATCCGGTTCAAGGTACTGATGATAATGAGGTAACTATCGGTACAAGACCAGTCAGACCTGAAGATGTTCTGGAGATTGATCATGAGGAAGATGAAAGAAATTACTATTATGAAGATGAACTTCCTTTAGATACAGATTCAGATTCAGATACCGATGCTGACTCAGATACAGATACGGATACTGACTCAGACACTGATACAGACGCTGACTCAGATACTGATACAGATGCTGATTCAGATACTGATACCGACACTGATACAGATACGGATGCTGACTCAGACACTGATACAGATGCTGACTCAGATACCGATACCGATGCTGATTCAGACACCGATACCGATGCTGACTCAGATACTGACACAGACACAGATACTGATACAGACGCTGACTCAGATACTGATACAGATGCTGACACAGATACTGATACAGATGCTGACTCAGATACAGATACAGATGCTGATTCAGATACAGATACAGATGCTGATTCAGATACAGATACAGATGCTGACTCAGACACAGATACAGACGCTGACTCAGACACTGATACAGATGCTGACTCAGACACAGATACCGATGCTGACTCAGACACTGATACAGACGCTGACTCAGACACAGATACCGATGCTGACTCAGACACAGATACCGATGCTGACTCAGATACAGATACAGATGCTGATTCAGACACTGATACCGATGCTGATTCAGATACCGATACGGATACCGATACTGATATGGATATGGATTCAGATACTGATACCGATACGGATACTGACACTGATAATGATATGGATTCAGATACTGATACAGATGATGACCCATCTTACGACAGAGATTCAGGTAAGGAAACTTATATCCAACGCAAGGTATTAGATGAAAATATTCCATCAATTGATAAACGTCAATATATGAGATTTGATGTCGCAGGTAATCGCAACCCCGTAGAGTTGCAACAAAACTCACAAATAGATTCGTTGCTTGACATCTCAAGAGGTGGTATAGCGGTTAAACATCATAATCAATTAAAAGTTGGAGATATAGTTCCTGTACAAATTTCATACGGCGATTTGGATATCAATGCGGATGTTAAAATCGTAACAGCAACGGATGTCCGTGCAGGTGCAGAGTTTGTAAATATCGATAGAGCAACGGCTAATAAGCTACTTTATATGAACATACTATTAGAAGAAGCTAATAATATATCAATGAAGTAGTAAAGATAAAAAAACTAACAATAGTAAAGGATCAACTGATTGGTTGATCCTTTGTTTATGTTAGTAAATACATATCTATTATGCTGCGTATCCACCCATAATTTTCTTATTAGAACGTATTCTATTCAACCTTGCCCAGTCTCTGCTAACATTCTTATTGGAAGTTGTTTCAACTGTTCCGGTATCTTGACTTTGGAATTGACTTACCATTGAACCTGCCATTTGAAGGCTACTTGCAGCCTTTTGTGCGTATGCCATGCCTTTACTTTGTTGTGCTGTTTTAACAGCATTTGTAGCTGTGTTACTTGCTTGTTCGGCAAGTCTTTGGGTTGCATTTGCTCCTGATTGGGCCACTGCAGATTTTGTAGCTGACTTAGTTGTTTGTTTAAGACCTTTATCAATAGCTTTTTGTGTCATGCCTTCAGTTGTGCCTCTAAATGCTGTCTGTGCATTTTGTACAGATGTATTGGCTGCGTCCATTCCGCTTTGTCCGTTTTCTATTGCGCTATTTACAAAGCTATTGTCACCTTTGATATTTGCTTTCATTTGGTCCATTGATTTGCCTGCCATTGAGCCTGCAGTTTCATTTGCTGCTATATCTTTGATTTGACCTTTAGAGAACCCAGCATCCTTCATTGTGTCCATATTTGCTTTTGCAAGTTGTTTAGAGGCTTGTTTTTCAAGACCTTTTTGCATTGCTTCGGTTGCCTTGCCTTTAATACTTTCGAATCCGGACATCATCTCTTTTGTACCTTGTGCCGCTGAAACACCTGTCATTACGGCTGATGCAGCATTCGTAAATGCTCCTGCTAAATCTCCGTTAGCTGCGGAACATGCTGATTTTGTAAGTGATGCTGCTGTCGAACCGTAATTACCAACGGTTTCTACTGTTACACCTGTCGATTCAACAGGTACGCTGGCGCTTATAAGAGCTGAGCCTGCGGCTGCGGTGTACGGGTTGCTTAGCATTGCTTGCCCTGCAGCCCTCATGCCCTTGCCGACAAGTTGTACTCCTTGGCCTGTCAGTGACGTGTATTGTGAAATTTCTCCAACTGTATTTGCAACGTTCATTACTTTATCAGTGGTTGATTGATTAGTTTCGAGCGTTTTTTGAGTTTTTGCTACTGTTTTTTGGTAAGTTTTGCTTACCCTGTTCATTGTTTTGATTGCTTTATTATTTGCAGTTTGTAGTTTTGAAATTTTACCCGTATATTTGGTCATTTTTGCAGATTTTGAATCCATTTGCGATGATAAATTAGAAATTTTATCTGCGGTATCTGAGGAACTCGTAGATTGAGGCGTATTTTGAGTCGTACTC
>CALVAZ010000076.1 GCA_944325675.1 Candidatus Gastranaerophilales bacterium | reverse complement strand
ATGAAGAAGCCATTGATGACGAGGATATCGACACAATAGGCGGTCTTGTCGTTAAATTATTAGGAAGAATTGCAGAAGTCGGAGATACAGTATCACATTTAGGCTTGACGTTTATTGTAAAAGAAATCGATGGTGCTCGCATAACAAAACTTGAGATTATTCGCGAAGAAACCCCAATTGCAGAACAAATTCAAGAATAGTTGAGTTTATTTTTCTACAATGTACTTGTGACTGCAGCATGCACCAGATACTTGTGTGCCATTCAAAAGATCACTTGAGCCAAGGAATCCCTGTCCTCTTTCAACACCATATTCTTTTCCGCATTCACAAGTGTTACCGTTTGCAGCCTTATTGAATGTTCCTTCTGCACCTAACGCTCTAATCCAATTTTCATTCAACATTATTGCAAACAAATCTTTACCAAGAATATTTGGACCTTTTTGAAACCCATTAACATCCACAGTTACCATAGGCGCAGCATAACCGCCAAAATAGATTACAGAACCATCTTGTAGCAGGAGTGCTTTTTTATTAAAATCCCAACCGGTGTAAATACCTATTTGAGTGCCACAATTGGTAGGTCTTGTCGGTAAATCATCCTCTTTAGTAGCACCTGAAATTAGTGAACCATAAAAACTATATGTAGCGACACCACCACAAAGCCCAGTCCACTTGTGGTAATAATAACTACAATATTCAGCTTCACCATACTGCGGAAAACCACAGCTATTTACATATTTAAAATGTTTTGCCATAGCCTCGACAAATTCAGGAGACAATGTTGTTCTTGCCGTACTCCTCCCATCACCAACATAATGACATTTGGTCGCAATATTATAATCTCCTGAATTATTAACACACATGTTGTAATTATTTTGTATTACTTCCGTATAGGCCTGCACAACCTCAGAATATTTCTTTTTCCAAAGAGTTTTGTTTTGCATATCACCTACTTTTTGGACAACAGTCGGGATAGCAATAGCAGCGACTATCCCAATAATAGCCAGCGTGATTAAAACTTCTGCTAATGTAAACCCTCTTTTCAAACTAAAGTCTAGCATACTAAAATTATAATTTTTAGTAATCAAGGTGTCAAGAAGCTTGATAATTCTACTTAAAGAAGATGCCCCCCCCCGTGTTCCTTCTTAAAAAACATATTTTAAACCTCCATGCTAAAAAGATTATAACATAAAACTACACTAAAATAATGATTTATTTATCATTTCCTCTTTTTAGTTGATGTAGCAGGCTCTATATTGTATAGAATGTAGATATATTGAACAATATTTGGGCGGATTAATGAGTCAAGATTTCGATTTTACATCGTATAATAACATCAAACGCTTATCGGAAGAAGAACTTACAAAACTTTGGGAGAAATACCTTGCCGACAAAAGTGATAAAGCTTCCCGCGATGTGTTAATTGTGCAGTATATTTATTTTTTTCGTTATGTTTTGGGAAGGGTCAGAGTAACATTACCGTCTACAATTTCTATTGAAGATATAGCAGGCTACGGGGTTGAAGGACTTATAAACGCTATCGAAAGATACTCCCCGCAAAAAAATACCCGATTTGAAACTTATGCACTTATAAGAATCAGAGGCGCAATCCTTGATAAAATCCGTTCTCAGGATTTTTTACCAAGAAGTGTACGACAAAAAATCAAAACTTTAAAAGAAGCACAAGAAAGCTTAAAACAAGAACTCGGTCGTACGCCGACAACCACGGAAATTGCAAACAGAGTTGACATGGATCCTGAAAAAGTTAATCAACTATTATCGGAAGATGTTACAATAACATCACTTTATGATAAAAAGGGCAATGCAGAAGACAGTGTTGAAATTATAGACACAATTCAGGACACAAATAAACTTAACCCGCAGGAAAATGCAGAAGAAAATAATGTTAAACACGAATTGGAGAGGGCATTAATGAGATTACCGGAAAGAGAACGCATTATAATGGTTCTTTACTATCAGGAAAACATGACTTTAAAAGAAATAGGCGAAACAATTAGCATGTCCGAATCTCGCGTATGCCAGTTACATGCTCAAGCAATTATGAAGTTAAAGAATATACTGAGCGAAAACAGAACAAACAGACTAAAACAATCAATTGTAGCCTAACGCTCAGCACTGTAATCTATTATCACAAAGTCTATACGGTTATTTAAGTCTGCATCTCTTGAAACACTATCCACATAAGGCATAAATTCACCATAGCCGATACAATAAAGCCTTTCGGGGGATATTTTTAAATAACGCATCAAATACATAGTGATGCTGTGAGCTCTGGCCAAAGATAACTCCCAATTTTCCCTAAAACTTGAAATTTCGGGGTTAGCACTTTCAGTATGCCCCTCAATAACACAAGATTTGTCTGTTTGAGAAAGTACCGCACCTATTTCATTTAAAACACACAGTCCTGATTTTTTAAGCTTTTCTTGGGATTTATTAAAAAACACATTTTCGTCAATACTTACTATTAAACCTCTTGGAACATAGGTAAAATACATTGCACCGTCAGGCTTTACATTACTGCGAAACATTTTTTCAATTGCTTGCATTTCAGACATATCATAAACAGCAAAAGCCTCCGGTACCTTTACAAAAAAAATAACCGAAACAAAAACTATACAAATAAAATCATGTAGCTTCATCAAAAATATTATTTGTTATAAAACCATTAAAATAATCCCCTGAT
>CALVAZ010000075.1 GCA_944325675.1 Candidatus Gastranaerophilales bacterium | reverse complement strand
GCCTCAAAATTCGGATCCATTTCTTTTACATTCAAAGCGGAAATTCCCAAATCTCTTAGTCTTCTAACTCTATCAGGAATCAAATCACAACCTATAACATCCATACCAAAAGCCCTGAGTGCTTGTGCCATCAAGATACCGATTGAACCCAACCCTATAACAAGTGCAGTTGAATTACCTCTCAAATTAGCTCTTTTTATAGCTCTGACACAACACCCCAAAGGTTCATAGAAAGATGCCTCTATGTCAGAAAGATTTTCAGGCTTTAATTGAGCCACATTTTTCAAATGTTCTTCGGTTAAATAAACATATTCACTAAATCCGCCGGGAACAATATTAGTTGCTTTAAAATGCTCGCACATTGAAACGTTGCCGTTTTTGCAATAAACACACTCCCCGCAAGGGATATGGTGTGATGTAATTATGACATCACCAACTTTGAAGTTAGTTTTGGAATTAATTTCTACGATTTCCGCAACAATTTCGTGTCCCAAAACAGTTCCGTCTTTTGAAATTTTATGAATAAACTTAACGATATCAGAACCGCAAAGTCCGCATCCTAAAACTCTGACAACAGCGCCTTCTCTACCATTAAGCTCCAAGTCAGGTGTTTCTTTTACTGTAATTTTTCCTTTATTAATAACTGCTATTTTCATATATCTCGCCTCGCAGGAAACATTTTAACACAACTTGCATGAAAATAAAAGATATATTAAAATATACGTATGACTAGGATTCGAAAATTATTCTGCTTTGATTATCCTAAAATTAACAAAATGATATCATATTTGGGACCGGAAGAACATGACCGATTTGCAAAAATGATTATGGAGGAGCCTGCGGGAATTTTGAATAACCTTCTGCCCTTGAGGTACAAATTCAAACCCGAATCATACATTTTATTGGAAGGTGAGGATATTTTAGGACTTATAACTGTTGTTCCGACCATCGGAAACCCTTATAAAATAAACATTACAAGACTTGTATTCAAGCAGGATTTTTATAACGTAGGCAAACAGTTAATCGAATTCATCATAGCAAAATACGGTGCAAAAGGCGCTCACTGCTTTACGGTTTATGTAGATGAAAGTCACGACGAGCTTTGCACATTGTTTGTCGAGGGCTGCGGGTTCAGGCAATGTTCATACGAAAACCTGTGGAAACTTGACAATTTTATCCCTCAAACCAATGTTTCTGCTAATTTTAGGCCCTGCCAAAACGATGATGCAAAAGGCGTGGCACATCTTTATAACAGCGAACTAAACAGTCTGTATAAACCCTCTATGGAAAGGATTCCGCAGGAATATATGGAGCCAATCCTTGCGGGCTTTAGCAGCTGTTACAAAAACAGATATGTTTTGGATGACGGTATAAATATCATTGCCTATCTTTCAATCACGACTGTGGATAACCTTAATTTTATAATTGACATCTCAACAAACAACGGCTATCCATTCAACTATGATGAAATCTTAAATTTTGCAATAAAAGAAATATC
Organism: Candidatus Gastranaerophilales bacterium; assembly: GCA_944325675.1. GTDB lineage: Bacteria > Cyanobacteriota > Vampirovibrionia > Gastranaerophilales > Gastranaerophilaceae > SIG32. Next base: position 15,432 of record CALVAZ010000075.1, on the reverse strand, counting down.
CAGACGCAAAACAAGATTCACAGCATTTCTAAAACATCGACAATACGCAAAAACAGCAGACACATTGGAAGAATACCTTCACCAAAGGAACTTAAACTGCATTCAAACACAATGCGTATTTGTAAAAGACTTTTTCAAACCGGTCAAAGAAGCCGAAAGTGCAATAAAAGTATTCTTATTTGGTGAAAACAGTATTTTAACAAATTAAAACTTTGAAAAATTTGTTCTTTATGCTAAGATTATTTGACGAGGTGGATATGGATAATCTTAAGATATATTTGGACAAGGACATTAATAAAGATTTAATCAAAACAAAGAAAATTGCAATAATCGGATTCGGATCACAAGGCTACGGGCAATCGCTTAACCTAAAGGATTCAGGCTGCGAAGTTGTTTTGGGCTTAAGATTGGGCGGAAATTCCGATAAAAAAGCAAAACAATACGGTTTCAAAACAATGACAATAGAAGATGCCGTAAAATGGGCTGATATTGTTCAAGTTTTGATACCTGACGAAATTCAGGCCGAAGTTTATGAAAGACAAATAAAACCTTATATGAGAAAAGGTCAGTATTTGATGTTTTCGCACGGCTTCAATATACACTTCAAAAAAATAGAAGCACCGAGCGATATTAATGTAATTATGGTAGCACCAAAAGGCCCCGGCCATACAGTCAGAAGCGAATACCTTGAAGGTAAAGGTGTTCCGTCACTGATTGCAGTATACCAAGACCCGACAGGTGATTCAAAAGAAGTTGCACTTTCATACGCATCTGCAATAGGCGCAGGCCGTGCAGGGATTATTGAAACAACTTTCCGTGAAGAAACAGAAACAGACTTGTTCGGTGAGCAAGCAGTAATTTGCGGCGGGATTTCAGCGTTAATAAAAGCAGGATTTGAAACTTTGACAGAAGCTGGTTATTCACCTTATATGGCTTATTTTGAAACCTTGCACGAAATGAAATTAATAGTTGATTTAATCTATCAAGGCGGGCTTGCCGATATGAGATATTCCATCTCAAACACTGCAGAATACGGAGATATGACAAGAGGACCGCGTGTTATCGGTGATGAATCAAAACAGGCAATGAAAGAAATTTTAAAAAATATTCAAAGCGGTGAATTTGCGAATGAATTTTTGCACGAAATGCAATCAGGATGCCAAAAATTCAACCAACTCCGAAAAGAAAACTCCGAACATTTGATTGAAAAAACGGGTGAAAAAATTCGCTCATCATTTGTTTGGAGCAACAAAAAATTTATTGACAGAGAAAAAAATTAAAAAGGAATAAAAATGTTTGATACAGAAACAATATACGAAGTTGTTGTATTTTCGATAGGCGATACAAAAGCCGGCACAAAAATGGGTAAACTTCAATTAAAAAGTACACAAGATGATACACTTTTAAATTGCATTTTGTGGGAAGAAACCTTAAACAGGCTTGATAATAAAATTTTTAGAGCAGGAAATCAGGTTAGAATAGTTTCCGCAAGTTTTAACGAAAAATTCAACAATTGTCTGGTATCTTCGCTTGAATTAATCAAAGAAGCCAAAACCGGCTTGGACGAAAACGAAAGAGAAGAAACATACAAAAAACTTACGAGCTACTTTAATGAAATTAAAGATGAAAAATTGAGGGATTTCTTATCAAGTTATTTTGAAGAACACAAAGAAAAAATCAAAATAATGCCGGCAGCAAAGGTTATGCACCACAACTATATCGGCGGGCTTATGGTTCATACAATAGAATGCGTTGAATTTGCAAAGAAAAACCTTGAAATGTTTACGCTAAAAATAAGCAGCGATGTAGCAATAGCAGCTTGTATTTTGCATGATATCGGAAAGATTTTTGAATACACCGTGGATTTAGAGACAGGATTGGTAGATTACGATGAGAACTTCCGCCACGATTGGATAAGCCATTCACAGTATGGATTTTCACTATGTATGATGCACGGTTTTAAGCGTATAGCAAAAATGATTGCAGCCCACCACGGCAGGGAAGAATGGGGTGCAATTATTGATTTAGACGAAAAAGATTTGGAACCGGAATTGTACTTCCTGCATTTCATGGATAATTTATCCGCTAAATTCGGAAGAATAAATGTTTCAATGATAGAAAGAGGATTACATTGGCAAAATTAACCGAAAAACATAATTACGAAGGCACATTGGTATGTGTTGAGGGAATAGACGGCTCAGGAAAATCAACACAGCTTGCACTTTTAAGAGATTGGCTAAAGGCAAGCGGAAAAGATGTTATATTTACGGAGTGGAATTCTTCTCCGTTAATCAGCCAAACAACAAAGCTGGCCAAGAAAAAAAATATGCTTTCGCCAAGAACCTTCAGCTTGCTGCATGCAGTTGATTTTGCAGACAGATTAAAACAGGTTATCGCACCCGCATTAAAAGCAGGATTTATCGTACTTGCAGACAGGTACGCTTTCACTGCGTTTGCAAGAGATGTAGCAAGAGGTGTTGACCCAAAATGGGTTAGACAGGTTTATGATTTTGCTATCAAACCGGATTTGACAATTTATTTTGACATTGATCCAAAAACTTCTATGGAAAGAATTTGCTTCAACAGAACTCCGAAATTCTACGAAGCCGGTATGGATTTGAAATTGAGTAACGATCCGTTTGAAAGTTATTTAATTTTTCAAACTAGGGTTATAGAAGAATACAAAAAAATGCTCAAAGAATTTGATATCGTAAAACTTGACGCAAACGATACAATCCACAAAAAACAAGTGGAAATCAGAAAAATGCTAAGAGAAATTTTAAAAGCCAAAGGAGTAGAGATTTAGATGAAAAAATTCAAAACAAAACACGGCTACGAAGGACTTTTAATAGTAATTGAAGGAACTGACGGTTCCGGCAAATCTACTCAACTGGAACTTTTAAAACAATCATTACAAGACCAATCATACGGCGTTATGGTTTCAGAGTGGAAAACTTCAAGACTCATTGCAGACGTTATTGATGATGCAAAGGATAGAAACCTCCTTAACGCAACAACATACAGCCTTCTATACGCTGCTGATTTTGCCGACAGATTGGAAAACCAAATTATACCGGCTTTGAAATCAGGATTTATCGTATTATTAGACAGGTATTATTATACGGCACTTGCGCGTGATGTTGTCAGAGGACAAAATATTGAGTGGGTTAAAAACCTTTATGAATACGCTCCTGAACCTGATTTGGTATTTTATTTAGATATGCCTGTTGATGTGCTTTTAAAAAGAATTATCGGGACAACAGGTTTGGATTTTTACGAAAGTGGCCGTGATGTCGGATTTTCTACGGATTTTTACAAAAGTTTTGAAATCTACCAGAACAAATGCTTGGAGCAGTACGAAAATATGAAAAAAGAGTACGGTTTTATAAGCATTGACGGAACAAAAACTATCCCTGCAATTCATAAAATTATGAATTCTGAAGTCCAAAAAATATTGGATACGGGAATTTTGGAGTAATTTATACGCAAAAGCATTAAAAAATGTGACAATTGTAAAATATTGCACATAAAAATTTACGTTATGAAACATTTTGCACTTTTTGAGCATGGTTTGTGCTAAGTTATATTTGTGAAAGAGATTATTAGGTTTTAAGGAGATTAATGAATGTCTGAATATTTGAGCAAAGAAGAGATTAAACAATGGAGAAGCTCATTAGAAAAGATTACATTAGAAGAATTCGCTGCCAGATTGGGGAAAAAACTGGAAGAAGCTAAACCGACTAACGATATAGTAGATATAGTACTAAAAGGACAGCCGGTAATCTCAAACGAAACTGACTGGACACAGTCAAGAACAGAAAGATTAAGCACGATTGCAGACAGAGCTTATGAACGAGAAAGAGAAATTTCTCCGTCACCTTTTTCTGCAACTCACTTAAAAGCTGAAACTCCTGCAGCTAAGAAAACAATTGCTAAAAAAGCTGCGGCGCCAAAGACTGTAAAATCACAGCCAAAAGCAGCTGACTCTTTAAGAGATGAAGTAAGAATTGTTTTCAAAAAAGCTCTAACTGACAGAGAACAGAAAGTATTTGATTATTTTGCACAAAACAGCAACAAAATTGTTTATGCAAAAGACTTGGCAGCTCTTTTGGAATTGCCTAGGGATTATGTTTACAAATACATAAAAAATCTTCGAGCAAAAATCGAAGGCGATAACCTTAAAAATGCCGATAAAGGCGGGTTTATTTTATCAGTTTAAAAATCAAAACAACCGAATCTATAAGATAAAAATGGCTCTGAAAACTTCAGAGTCATTTTTTACATACAAGTTTACATACGATCATTTAACCTAATCTTTAATAGTCTTGGTAATCAATGCGGCGCAAACCAAACAAACCGCCCCGACCAAAAACGCGTATTCCCAATGGTAATTAACCAAACCTTCACCGGCACTGAAAACACACTTTGATATAAACCAAGCACCCAGAGTACAAACAAATACCTGCGGGCCTGCTATGAATATGTTAAATATCCCCATAACGGAACCTTCTGTCCCTTTTTTAATATATTTTGAAAGCATAGCAAAAGGCAAAGCACAAATACTTGCCCAGCCAATACCTGCTAAACCCATCAATGCAGCTACATAAATTGTATTTTTAGTAAACGCCATTCCCAAATATGCAACAACCATTGATAATAATGATATTATGTGAACCTTTTTATTACCATATTTCTCTGCCAAAACACCAATCGGAATAGCAACCAAAAAACAAATAAGGTTAAATATTGCAAAACAAATTGATGAAAAATTTGTACCGTTAACAACAGCATCTTCAAACTGATGTCTGACAGTTTCGGTAGCCGTAGTCAAATCAGGCACCCCAAATAGAGTATGCACAGAATACTGCGTGAAAAATATCAACATACACATTGTGCTCATCCAAGTAAAAAACTGCATAAGGCAAATTTTGGAAACCTCCGGAGAAAGTAAAAAGAAATTCTTCAAACTATCCCAAAAATTATCCTCTTTAATATTTGCAACCGCGACTTCTTCTATTATTTCTTTTTTAGTTTGATTTTCCTTAATAGTTAAACAAGTCCAAGTCATAGCAAGCGAAAATGCAAGAGCTGCCATGATAAATTGTGCGGGAATTGACATCTGATAATTAAATACATACTTCAAAAACGGTGCAACACCGGCAGCAACAACAGAACCCAAGCCTATTGACAGACTCATATAAGAATTTGCAATCGAATGCTGCTCCGGAGGAACAATATCCGGCACAAGCGCTCTATATGGTCCCTGTGCTATGTTGATACAAGCATCAATAATCCATATCATTATCGCAGCAAATACCAATGCCGTTAAAATCGGGAACTCAATACCTGTAACGCTTTCCAACCAAATTGCGACATTTTGCGAATTAGGAAAAATCCACAACGCCAAACTTGCTATCAAAGCACCACCTAAAAGATAAGGCCTTCTTCTTCCAAATCTTGAAACTGTCTTATCACTCAATGCCCCTACAAGCGGCTGAACAACCATCCCTGTAAAAGGCCCTGCAAGCCAAATTAACCCATATACAAACGGATCTGCACCCAGATTTTCCGTAACCGGCCCTGACAAAATAATTCTCATCTGCCAGGCAAATTGAAGCCCGAAAAACCCTAACGCAAAATTCAAAAACTGAACGGTACTAAATTTCCTTAACTCTGTCATTAACCACTAATCTCCCCAAAAAATTTTATATTCTTTTGACCGCTGCGTCAATAAGCCCCTTGAACAGAGGATGCGGCTTATCGGGACGTGATTTAAATTCAGGGTGGAATTGCGATGCCACGAACCAATCATTCTTAGGTAATTCCACTACCTCAGCCAGCATTCCGTCAGGCGACATACCTGAAAATACCAAACCCGCATCTGCGATTTGTTGCAAATATTCATTGTTAACTTCATATCTGTGTCTGTGGCGTTCTGAAATTTTTTCTTTGCCATAGGCTTTTGCAGCAACGGAGCCTTTTTTCAATATACAGTCGTACGCCCCAAGCCTCATTGTGCCGCCATAACCTTTGACATTTTTTTGCTCCATCATCAAATCAATTACGGGATAAGGAGCGTTTTCATCGAACTCGGCAGAATTTGCACCTTTCAAACCTGCAACGTTGCGGGCATATTCAATAACAGCACACTGCATACCCAAGCAAAGTCCCAAAAACGGAAGGTTATTTTCTCTGGCGTATCTTATTACATTAAGTTTCCCCTCAATTCCTCTAACACCAAATCCCCCGGGTACTACAACTGCCTGAACGTCTTTCAAAAGTTCTTTGCAGCGTTTTTCATCAATACATTCTTCTGAATTTATCCACTTAACCTCAATTGCCGCATCATTAGCATATCCCGCATGTTTTAAAGATTCAACAACAGAAATATATGCATCGGACAACTTTGTATATTTACCTGCAATTGCGACTTTTATAGTCTTTTTAGGATTTTTAATTCTATCAACAAGATTTTCCCAACCGCGTAAATCAGGTTTTTTAGAAGTTACTCTCAACATATCTAGTATAACATCAGCCATCTTCTGTTCTTCTAAAGCCAGCGGAACCTCATAGATACTCTTCATATCGCGGCATTCAATAACAGCGTCTTTCGGAACCGAACAAAACAGAGCAAGTTTTTCCTTTTCAGTTTTCGGAATAGCTCTTGTTGTTCTGCATACAAGGATTTCCGGCTGAATACCATAGCTTCTCAAAACACTTACACTGTGCTGTGACGGTTTTGTTTTTAATTCACCCGATGTCGGAAGGTAAGGAAGCAAAGTGCAGTGAACAGAAATTGCATTACCGATTCCCACTTCTGATTTGAATTGTCTTATTGATTCAATAAAAGGCAAACTTTCAATATCACCGATTGTACCTCCAATTTCAATCAATTGAAAATCCGGCTTAAACTGTTTTGTTGCCCCTGCAATTCTTGATTTTATTTCATTTGTAATATGAGGAATAACCTGAACAGTTGCGCCAAGGTAATCTCCTTTGCGCTCTTTTTCTATTACCGTTTGGTAAACGCTGCCTGAGGTTACATTGTTGAATTTTCCCAAATTTGTGTCCGTAAAACGCTCATAGTGTCCCAAATCCAAGTCAGTTTCCGCACCGTCATCAGTTACAAACACTTCACCATGTTGAAACGGGCTCATCGTACCAGGGTCAACATTTATATAGGGATCAAACTTCTGGTTAATAACCGAGACCCCTCTTGCTCTCAAAAGTTTTCCTAAAGATGCAGCTATAATACCCTTACCTAATGAACTTACTACCCCACCGGTAATAAAAATATACTTTGTCATTTACACTTACCCCAAACTACTTACTATACTATTTTTAATTAATTTTCGGAACCTTGAAAAATCCGTTTTCTTCTTCAGGAGCATTTGCCATTAATTCTTCTTTTGTCTGCTCATATACAACTTTATCTTCACGCATAACATTCACAAAATCAATAGCATGCGACATCGGCTTGACGTTAGAGGTGTCAACTTCATTCATCTGGTCAACATACTTCAAAACATCGCCCAATTGCTTTGTATAAAGCTCTTTTTCTTCCTCTGTTAATTCCAATCTTGCAAGTTTTGCAACGTGTTCAACATCTTTTACTGTAATCATTATCTAGCTCCTATGTAAAAATTGTAGCATAAAAAAAATCATGTCCTAAAAATTATTACATAAAATTACAATTTAGGCATAAAAGAAAAATGTGCTATAATAAAATCATGAGAGAGTAACCAATGAACAAGACCTTTGAAAAACTCGACAGTATGATTGCATCCTACAAAGAATGCACTGAAGAAAAGAAAAAACGTATGCTGCATCTTAAAATAGTTGAAGAGGCAATGGTTTTGGTGAAAAAAATTGCAAATACAATTGCATCACAATCCGGTGTGAGCAATGAAGACCTTGTTCAGGTCGGTTCGTTGGGTTTGATAAAAGCAATTGAAGCATACAAGTGCGACATGAATACACGCTTCAGGACTTATGCCACCTATTTCATAAAAGGTGAAATCAAGCATTATCTCAGGGATAAAGCAGCTATGATAAAAGCCCCGAGAGAGCTTCAGGAACTTGTATTCAAGATAACCAATGCGCAAAAAAAACTTATCGAAGAAGGTGTTGAAGAACCATCAGCCGAAGATATATCCAATATGCTGGGAATACCTACTGAAAAAGTTGAAGAAGTCCTGAATATTGATAAATATAAAAATGCACTTTCTCTTGACCAGTATTTCAAGGGAGAAGACGAGGATTTTTCACTTTTAGACAAAATCCCTGCAGGAGACTACAAGGAATATATGAATTCTTACGAAGATAAAATTATGCTATCTTCCACTATAAAAAAACTCTCTCCTGAATTAAGACAGATTATCGAGTTAAGTTATTACGAGGACTTAAATCAACGTGAAATTGCTGAAAGAATAAATATTTCTCAAATGCAAGTTTCAAGGAGACTAAAAAAAGCACTAAACAGGATGTATGAACTGATAAAAAATTATGAAAGATAAGGAGTAAATTATGCTTGTTGCGGCAATATTGTTGTTAATCTTCATCGTAGGATTATGCATAGGAAGTTTTTTGAATGTAGTTATCTTGAGAGCATTAAGTAATGAATCCATAGTTTTTCCGGGTTCAAAATGCCCTAAATGTCAACATAAATTACTATGGTGGCACAATATTCCGATAATTTCCTACATTATATTAAAAGGCAAATGCGGATTTTGCGGAGAAAAAATCAGCATACAATACCCTATCGTTGAATTTTTGACAGGTGCTATGTTTGTTTTGGCCTTCTTAAAATTCGGGTTAAGCTGGGACGTTTTGTTTGCCTGGATTATAGGAAGCTTATTTATAGTAATTGCGGCAACAGATTGGAGAGAAAAAGTTGTATTTGACATTCACACGTATGCTCTAATAGGTGTCGGCATCGTATATGCAATCCTTGTAACAGCAATCGATATGTACCAGTATCACAAACTTATGGGGCAATTCAGCTTTACAACTGAGTGGATAGTAGGGAACCCTATTGCAAGCACTCTTTTGGGTATAATTATCGGCTTTGTTATTATGGAAATAGTTGCAAGAATCGGTTATTTGATAGCGGGTTCAAGAGCCTTTGGAGAAGGAGATTCCTTTATCGCAGCAGGGCTTGGCGCTGTTTACGGCTGGAGAATGCTTCTTGTTATTCTTGTTTTAAGCGTAATTATACAAGTTGTTATCACACTGCCAATTTATGTAAAAAAAGAATTTACAAACAAAAACTGGATGACGGTTATTTCTTTAGGTGCATTTTTAATATACACAGCGGCGTTTGCAATGGCTGTAAACTTCGGCTGGCTATCTAACCAAATTGCATATATAGCAAGCGCAATAGTGCTTGCTGTTATCGGTCTATTCACTTGCAGAGAAGTGCTTCGAGGGATAAAAGTTCCTGAAAACAGAACTTACTTACCTTTTGGACCGGCAATGATTTTAGCAGGGTTTATAATATTACTGTTATAAAAAAGAGGCCTTCAGGCCTCTTTTTTTGCATATATTTTTTACATAGATAATATTTTCAAAGTTTCTTTCAGAATTTCTTCGGCCGATGTATTTTCTTTCAAAAAAGCTGCAGCCTTATTCATCGCAGATTTAATCTCATCCTTTTCATAACCCAAAGAAACAAGTACCATCTGCGCATCTTCAACAGCCTGTGAATTTTGGACTTTAGCTGATGTAATCACAATCGGTTCAGTTTCTTTGTAATTCATCAGTTTATCTTTCAATTCAAGGATAATTTTCTGTGCCAATTTTGGCCCGACACCTTTTGCTCTTGTGAGTTCTTTATAGTTCCCTTCTATAACAAAACCTATCAACTCCGATGACGGAAATTCATCCAACAAAGTCAACGCCATTTTACTTCCGACACCGGAAACAGAGGTCAGAATATTAAATATATCCCTGTCTTCTTTTTTAATAAACCCGCAAAGACTCATTTTATCTTCTCTGTGGATTAAAATTGTATATAATTTAGTGCTTTCGTTAACCGCGCAAAGCTCTGAATAATCTCTGGCAGTAATTTCCATCAAATACCCAACCCCGCCGGCTGTTTCAAGGGTTGCGGTGAATCCTTTGCTGCTATTTGATTTATTTGTCAAAATACCTTTTATATAATCAAACATGCTGTGACCTCTAATTTCTGATTTTGTTTTTTATCTCGGAAACCGCTCTGTCAAGCTCTTTGTCGTGCTTGATATCCTCTTTTATTTTTTCATAAGAATAAAGCATTGTGGTATGTTTTTTGTTGAAATACTCAGCTATGCTTTCAAAACTCTTACCGGTAATTTCTCTTGCCAAATAAACAGCCACATGTCTTGAGCCTGAAACTTTTTGGTTTCTTGAAGTACTTTTGAAATCCTGCAAGGTAACATTATAGTATTCCGCAACAGCCTTTGCGACTTTATCTATTGTTATGGCCTTTTTCATCGCCTCACAATTAAGGACTTTTTTTGCGTAATCCAGAGTCAAATCAACCTTTTCAATATCAGCATATGCACTGACCTTATTGAACGCACCCTCTAATTCTCTGACGTTATTTACAAAGTTATTTGCAATATATTCAAAAACTTCAAAATCAACCTTCATAGAAATCTGCTCTGCCAAATTTTTCAAAATAGCGACTCTGGTCTCGAAATCCGGAGGCGTAATATCAACAACAAGCCCCATCTCAAAACGTGTTCTGAGCCTGTCAGGAAGCGTCGGGATGTCTTTTGGAAGCCTATCAGAGGTTATCACAATTTGCTTATTATTGTTGTGCAGAGTATCAAAAGTATGGAAAATTTCCTCCATAGTATAAGTTTTAGATTCCAAAAATTGGATATCATCTATCAACAAAACATCAACATTTCTATACTTTTGGCGGAACTTTTCCATACGGGCGTTTCTCTCACCGCCATTTTGAAGATTTTTGATGAGTTCATTAACATATTCTTCCGTTTTAATATATCGAACTTTTAATTTTGGTTTATTAAAAATAACATAATGCCCGATGGCTTGCATAAGGTGAGTTTTACCCAAACCTGACGCGCCATAGATAAAAAGCGGATTATATTTTTTTGCGGGATTTTGCGCAACAGCAAGCGCAGCAGCGTGAGCAAATCGGCTATTTTCACCTACCACAAAATTATCAAATTTATATTTTAAATTAAGATTTGAAAACGATTGCATCTGAGCAAGATTTTCCATAGCTCTGGAGGTTGTTGAATCATCTTCATCTTTTGGAGCTTTTGCTTTTTCCTTTTTCTTTTCTTTTTTATATTTCTCGGCCAAATCAGCGTCGTAGCTAATTGAAAATTCAGTTTCTTTTCCCAAAACCTTTTCAAGCGCAGCCTTAATTTGCACATAATGACTTTTTCTTATAAGCTCAACTGCCATCTGATGAACGGTTAAAAGCGAAAAAACGTCGTTGTCATAGCCTGTCGCCTCAAGAGAAACAATCCAAGTATCATAAACATGAGAAGGCAGCGTATTTTTCAGCTCGGCTTTCACATCTTCCCAAATTTTTTTTACTTCAAAAACTTCCATAAAAACATCTTACTATAAAAATATTTGATATAAAACAACCGCGCAAGAAACACTTAAATTCAAAGATTCGACACCTTCCGTCATCTCAATTTTTACACTATCTGTTGCAAAGTCAACCAACTTGTCGCTTAACCCATCGGCTTCTGAGCCAAACATTACAAGGCAAGGTAATTTAGATTTGTAATCTTTCAAATATTTTTTTGCTCTCGGTAAAGTCGCTACCCGATTGAAACCTGCAAAAGTTTTTTCCAAATCACCAAAATCCTTCATCTCGAAAACAGGAATTTTCCAAAGATTTCCAACCGCAGAGCGCACACACTTCGGGTTATACAAATCGACACTATCACCGTATAAAATTACGGCATCAGCACCAAAAGCAACGGAAGTTCTCAAAATTGTACCCAAATTTCCTGCATCTTTAATATTTTCCAAAAGCACGACTTTTTGGGATTTCTTTAACAAATCAGGATTGTATTCACGTTTCACCGCAACCCCGACAGCTTCCGGAGCAGAATCAGTCGTTGAAATTTTCTTTAAGACAGCTTCATTTGTCAGAATAACTTTATCGCCCAAAAAACTATATTCATCTGCCTTTTGAGTCAAAACAAAAACATAATCTATCTGAATACCTGATTCATAAGCGCCCTCAATGGCCTTATAACCCTCTAAGAGGAATTTTTCATCACGGTATTTTTTCTGCTGAAGCTTAGCCGTTTCTTTGACCAAGTCATTATTTACACTTGTTATTTCCATTAAACCACTCCAAATTCTTCAAGCCACTCTTTTTCGATATCTGTTAAAAGTGAATAATCTATAAGTTTTTTTTCATAAGGCATATGAACAAATGATTCAATTTTTCTGTCTTTCAAATAGCAGGAATTTTCAAGCCTTACGCCAAAATGTGCTTCGTTATAAAGCCCCGGTTCAATCGTAAAGCACATGTTATTTTCTAACGGAGTTTTAGCGACCTCGCCTTTTCCAAGGTTCGGAGGTGCCTCGTGAACGCTTATGCCAATTCCGTGTCCCAGCCCATGGTTAAAGACAAATCCTTCGATTTTATTTTCATCAAAAAATACGCGTGCGGCAGAATCTATGTCATAACCAGAAATTCCTTCTTTAACTTCCGTATTGTAGGCGTGCAAAAAGGCTCTTAAAACAGTAGTATAAACTTTTCTTTGCAAATCGGACGGCGTTCCTTTTACAAAAACTCTCGTAATATCAGTTGCAAGCCCGCCTTCAAAATAAGCACCGCAATCAATTAAAACCAAGCTGCCGTCGGTTATAATTTCATCTTGAGAGGATTTGGAATAATGTGCTAAGGCGGAATTTTTATCCTTTGCTACAATAGAATTGAAACTCAAACCCAATGCACCGTTTCTTATAAATTCTTCTTCAAGCTTTCGTGCAATATCAAACTCTGAAATATTATCTTTTGTCTCTATATACTCTCTTACAGCTAATAAAGCGCTATCAGTTCGTCTGAAGGCATCTATATAGTGAGAGATTTCGGCATCAGTTTTGACAGCCTTCATAAATTTTACGGGACTGTTTTTCATCTCAACCGCGCGATCACCCAAAAGCGCGTAATCGTAAGCATTTATTGAAGTTTTATCAACGAATATTTTTTTATCAAGAGTTCTTATAAATTCCTCAAACTTATCCAGCCTATCATCTTCAAACAAAATAGCCTTGTCTTTCAGAATAACCGCCTTTGCCTTAATTTTTGACGAAAAAGGCATCGAATAATCGCGCAAATTAAAAAGATACGATACTTCTTCCAAATTTGTAAGAAGTATTGCTTCATCTTCCTTGAGCGGAATTTTGGAGATTTTTTCCTCACTTGTTAAACCGGTCAGAGTTTTATCTAAAGAAACAATATCCAAACTTTTGGATGATTTAAAAATATCCAAAGGATCGTTATCCAGCAACTTGATTTTTACATGTTTTTGCAGAAATTCGACATTAGCCTGCGAGATTTTTTGGGAGAAAACCCCCAAAGTAGCATCTTGAGGAATTTTCTTCAATAATTCTTCCAAAAAAGTTTGCCCCGTTTGCAGTTTTACAACGTTAACCACATTTTTATCGACTTCCAAATCCGCCTGAATATGGTATCTGCCGTCAACAAAGAGGTATATATTATCGACCGAAACAAGCGCATCACCGGTTGAGCCGGTAAAGCCGGTCAGGTGATATCTGGAATTTTCGGACAGCGTATTATATTCCACCAAGAATTTGTTGGTGGAATTAACAAGCAGGCAGTCGATTTTTTCCTCGACCATAAAATCTCTTAATATAGCCGAAACTTCGTTCATTATTTTTTGTCAGTAAGTTGGATTAAGTGCCAACCGAATTGTGTTTGTACAGGTTGAGAAATCTCACCGATTTCCATATCAAAAGCTGCATCTTCAAAAGGTTTTACCATCATACCGCGGCCAAAATAACCCAAATCACCGCCTGAATAGCCTGATGGACATAATGAGTATTCGCTTGCAGCCTCTGCAAAAGGCTTTCCGTTTTTGATTTCATCATAAAGTTTTTTAGCTTCTTCTTCTGTTTTTACAAGAATATGGCTTGCTTTTACTTCTGTTGTCATAGATTAATAACTCCTTTTTAACTACAAAAGGAATTATAAAATAAAAAGCATAGTCTTGCAAGCTTAAAAAAAGCAATAAAAAAGCGTAAGCCCAAAATATTTTAAACCAAACCGCTCAAAGAAAAAACTCTTGTCGCAACCCCGAAAAAGTGCCTGGATATAATGAGCTTACGTTATTATGATAACGTTTTTTTGAGAGATTTTCACCCTTCTTAAGGATTACTTTTTATACCAAACAAATAGCAATTAGTGGTTAATTCTTTAGAGTGAATTTAAACTCTTGCAATTTTTTTATTTTTATCATAGGATAGGGGTTGTTGCGGAAGTAACTCAATGGTAGAGTCCCTGCCTTCCAAGCAGGTTGTTGCGAGTTCGAATCTCGTCTTCCGCTCCATAAAAAAAGACCCGATATGGGTCTTTTTTTATGGACATGATGAGGAAATTTTTGCGGAGCAAAATCTCGTTGCTTCAGCTCTTTACGAACGTATGTGAGTTATAGAGATGAAGTACCACGTGCGGCTTCCGCTTTGTAAAAGTACTCATCGGGTCTTTTTTTATGAACATGAATTGTTTATTGTGAACAGATTCTAATATGACACGGGAGCGTCGTAAGTTAATTCTTCAAGACGCTTTGTAACAAGGCGCATATCTTCCTGACTTATTTGACCTTCTTTTTTAGGTTTGTATTTTCCGTTTTCGGTAATAGTTCCGTTTTCATCAATATTGTAATCATATCCGTAATTGTTTATATTTTTTTCACCCTCAAAAGAACCTTTTTGGAATTTTCCGTTAGCGTCAACATTGAAAGAAATTACCGGATGAGAATTAGTTGTATATCCGACTTCTTTATTCGTATAATTTTGATAGACATGGTATAGTCTTAGAAACCTCGGAGAAGCTTGAACTACCCTTATTGATTCATCGTTAAAAAGATCGTCTTTAATTTGAGCAAATGCCTGTTCTGCATCAGTTTTAGGGTTTTGAACCTGAGTTTTCGTTTGAGTACCGGAAGGCTTTTCCGCAGCCGGAACTTGTCCTTGCAGGACAGGCATATAAATTTCATCATTAATTTTTAGATTATTCATCTTATCTAAAGTTTCAAGACCATTTAATTTAGCAATCAAAAGCATATATTCACTAATCTGTTTATTAGTAGCTTTTGGGTTATTCAGCTCTTGTTTTGCGATATTCCACAAGCAATCGCCCTTTTTAATTTTTCTAACCGCCCCTTTTTGAGCATCGGGAAGCTTTCTCATCATATAATTGAT
>CALVAZ010000074.1 GCA_944325675.1 Candidatus Gastranaerophilales bacterium | reverse complement strand
TATGTGAAGTTTATCTTTTTTCAATTTTTTCCTTGATACGAGTTGCTTTGCCTGAACGTTCTCTTAAGTAATACAATTTTGAACGTCTTACATC
Organism: Candidatus Gastranaerophilales bacterium; assembly: GCA_944325675.1. Lineage (GTDB taxonomy): Bacteria > Cyanobacteriota > Vampirovibrionia > Gastranaerophilales > Gastranaerophilaceae > SIG32. The sequence continues at coordinate 18,479 of CALVAZ010000074.1, read as the reverse complement.
CCCGCGTCTCAATACGTTGATTTTTTCGATTCTCGGTGAGTGTACCAAGAATACTCTTTCAACGCCTACGCCTTGGAATACTTTTCTTACAGTGATTGTTTTGTTGATACCTGAACCGTGCATTTTGATGATTGTTCCTTCAAATGCCTGTGTTCTTTCCTTGTTTCCTTCTATAATTCTAACGAAAACTTTTACGGTATCTCCCGGGTTTAATTCCGGCAATTCCTTTTCTAAATATGGTTTTTCTAATTCTTCAATAATAGGGTTCATTTTCGCTTTCCTTTATATTTTACTAGTACTAATAAAAATTCCTTAAATCGGTGTTTGATTAATTTTTTCCACATAAAAATTCACCGACGCACGTTCGTATTAGAAATATTATATTAAAGATAATTTAAATTCAAGAGGTGGTTAAGTTTTGTTGCCGTATTTTAAAACTTTTCCTGAGAGTTTTTGTTATCTTTAATTATTTCAGGATGGGCTGAGTTTGATAAAATTATTTCGTAGTACTCGTTTTTATCTATATTTACGCCCATGGTGTTTGTATTACAGTATTGTTTTTTCTTCTTTGTCAAAAGTTTTTTGTAATCTCCTGACATTATTTTAATTCCTCAATTATTTTGTTTACCTTTTCAACTAAACTTTCATAATCGGAATTGTTATCAATTACGTAATCCCAATCGGTTATGTTATCGAGGCCTGTTTCCGTTATATCATTTTCACCCACCAAATTGCCTCTAAAGGCGCGGGTTTCTCTTGAGGCTTCCACACGGATTGCAGTTGCACCTGCGGCTTTGAATACCTCATATTCATGCGGAACTCTTACGTCTGTTACCATAATGTTTCCGGGTTGCTCAAGAATTTTTTTTAGCCAATAGTCAGGGTCTTGACTTCTTCCCCAATTGCCTAAATCTATCAAATCTTGACGGTATAGGGGTTTGTTTTTTTCGATTTCTTCGTACGTAAGCCCTTTTTCTTTGCCGTATGTTAGTTTAATTATATCCCCCATAGCGCAGCGTTTGTAATCCGGCATTGCATTTAGCATAATCTTTGCCGCGGTGTCCTTGCCGGAGTATTGTTTACCTGAAAATATAATGATTTTTCCTGCCATTATCTTGTCCTTTTTTGTTTTATTATATCATGGCTTTATACGGTCAAGTTTTATGTGTTAATATTTTTAACAAAATAATTGCAATTTTACTATGTCCGTCGTACTATGAACGAACGAGTGTATTTTTTACAATAAAGGAAGGTTATGGCGCTTAATTTTCAGGAATTGGTATTTAATTTACAAAAGTTTTGGTCTGATTACGGTTGTATAATCCAACAGCCTTATGATATAGAAAAAGGTGCATCTACAATGAATCCTGCAACTTTTTTAAGAGCGTTGGGGCCGGAACCTTGGAATACAGCTATGATTGAGCCTTGCAGAAGGCCAACCGATGCAAGATATGGCGAAAATCCTAACCGTTTAGGACATTATTATCAGTTTCAGGTTATATTAAAGCCATCTCCCGATAATGCTCAGGAGCTTTATTTAAAAAGTTTGGAGGCTATGGGTATTGATTTGACCGAGCATGATGTAAGATTTGTTGAAGATAACTGGGAATCACCTACTTTGGGTGCTGCAGGTGTAGGCTGGGAGGTTTGGCTTGATGGCATGGAAATTACTCAGTTTACTTATTTTCAGCAAGTTGGCGGTTTGGAGGTTAAGCCTGTTGCGCTTGAATTAACTTACGGGCTTGAGAGAATTGCCATGTACCTTCAAAATAAAGAGTCTGTTTATGACATTATGTGGAATGATAAACTTAAGTACGGTGAAATTTTCTTGCAAAATGAAATTGAGCAGTCTAAGTATAATTTTGAAGTTTCTGATGCAAAATCATTATTTACAATGTTTGATTTATATCAAAAAGAGGTTGATAATTGTGTTGAGGCGGAACTTGTTTTGCCTGCATACGATTACGTTTTGAAATGCTCACATACATTTAATTTGCTTGATGCACGAGGTGTTATAAGCAAGGATGAACGTATCAATTTTATCAATAGAGTTAGAACTATGGCGTCAGCCGTTGCTAAGTTGTATGTAGAACAAAGAGACAAATTAGGTTTCCCTCTTTGTAAGTAACAGAAGGAATATGGATGGCAGAAAAGTACAGTCGCGCGACTTTAACACGCAATTTTTTGAAAACTATTACGAGAATTAAAAATCCTGACGAGATGTTGGCGGAAGCCAGCGGCGGTGGGTTGGAAAAGACTCTTGGCGTTTGGGATTTAATTATTCTTGGTGTTGGTGCAATTATTGGCTCAGGAATTTTTGCTGTTGTTGGTATTGCGGCTGCAGGTAATGTTGACGGTTCTGCTCTCGGGGCGGGCCCTGCATTGACTGTATCAATGGTTATTGCGGCAATCGCGTGTATTTTTTCAGCGTTATGTTATTCGGAATTTGCTACGATGATTCCTGTGGCAGGCGGGGCTTATACCTATACATTTGCTACCCTTGGTGAATTCGCCGCTTGGATGGTTGGCTGGGTTTTGATGTTAGAGTATGCAATCGGATTTATTGCGGTTGCGTGCGCTTGGTCTAACCATTTTGTGCAGTTTATGAGCGGGTTTGAAAAATTCTTGCCGGCATGGCTTGCTAATCCGCCTGTTTGGCTCGTGAATGATCCTTTTACTGCCTCTAAGATTGTGGCTGCAAATCCTGGTACTTTCGTTCCGACTTTGTTCGGGGTTCCTATTTGTGTTAATTTGCCCGCTATATTAATAGTTTTATTAATTACCGCTATTTTGGTTAAGGGTACTACAGATTCTACCAAAATGGCCGGGATTATGGTTTTTGTTAAACTCGCTGTTATAGCGTTATTTGTTATAGCAGGCGCGTTTTTCGTTAAGCCTGAAAACTGGACTCCTTTTGCGCCAAACGGTGCTGAGGGGATTTTTGCAGGTGCGTTTTTGATATTCTTTGAATATATCGGATTTGATGCTCTTGCAACAGCCGCTGAAGAATGTAAAAATCCTCAAAAAGATTTGCCGATAGGAATTATTGGTTCTTTGTTAGTTACAACAGTCGTTTATGTTCTTGTAGCGTTAATTTTAACAGGTATGCAGGACACGTCTGTGCCTGTTCCTGCTGAATTTTTGAAAGCACCTATGGCTTATTGCATGTCGTTTGCCGGTCAAAATTGGGCTGCAGGTTTGATATCTTTAGGTTCGCTTGCGGGGCTTACTTCTGTACTTTTGGTATTAGAGATGGCTGCTACAAGAATTTTGTTTGCTATGAGTCGTGACCATTTTATTTCTAAACGCTTCCAAAGAATTCACCCTAAGTTTAAAACTCCGGCGCTTTTGACTTGGACTGTCGGAATCTTGGCGGTTGTCGGAATATTGACTTTGAATTTGGATGTTGCGGCTGAATTGTGTAATTATGGTACGTTTACTTCTTTCATAATTGTTTGCATTGCGGTGCTGATTTTAAGAAAAACTGATCCTGACAGACCAAGACCTTTTAAAGTACCTTTTTCGCCTGTTGTGCCGAGTTTAGGAATTATTACTTGCGGCGGGTTAATGGTGTATAAATCAATGCAGCCTTCGGGTTCGGCTATTTTATTCCCTGTATGGTTGGGTGTTGGTGCTTTGATTTATTTGTTATACGGGTTTGTTAAAAATCGACTTAACGAAAATGCAATTCATAACGAAAAAGTTCATAATAAAAAACAGGAAATACTTAAATAAATGGAATTAAAAGCAGTATTAAGAAATATATTAAATAAAAGAAGCCCCGATGAACTTATTGCTGTGAGCAAAAAGTCTGAATTGAAAAAGACCCTTAATGTTTTTGACTTAATTGTAATCGGTATCGGTGCAGTTGTCGGTACAGGTATTTTTACGATAATAGGAAGCGCTATTCAAGGCGGTCCCGAGGGCGTTGGTGCGGGGCCTGCTATTATTGTTTCAATGGTGTTGGCGGTTGTTGCGTGCGTGTTTTCAGCGTTATGCTATTCGGAAATCGCCGCTATGATTCCTGTTGCTGGTAGTGCTTATACTTATACTTACGCTACTATGGGCGAGTTTATGGCATGGATGGTTGGTTGGATATTGATGTTGGAGTATGCAATCGGAAATATTACTGTTGCAAGTGCTTGGACAGGATATTTCGCTCAGTTTTTAAAGGGGTTTAAGCATGTATTGCCTGATTTTGTTGTGAATTTCCCTATGTGGTTGAGAAATGACTATCGGTTTATGTTTGCATATTGCGATAAGTTTGGGTTGGATCCTCATTCGCAAATGCCGTTTATTTTTGACAAAATTCCCGTGGCAATTAATTTGCCTGCGATATTTATTGTCTTGGTTTTGACATTGCTTTTAATCAGAGGTGTTAAAGAATCTACAAGAGTTGCAAGTATCATGGTCGGGATTAATCTTTTCATGATTACTTCATTCATTGTTGTGGGTTCTTTTTATGTTAAGCCTGAAAATTGGGTTCCCTTTGCCCCTAACGGGTTTGAGGGAATTTTTATGGGTGCATTTATAATTTTCTTTGCCTATATCGGTTTTGATGCTATTTCAACAACGGCTGAAGAAACTGAAAACCCGCAAAGAGATTTGCCTATTGCGATTTTGGGAACACTTGTGTTGTGTACAATTCTTTATGTACTTGTGGCGCTTGTTCTTACAGGAACTGTTCCTTTAAATCAAATTGACACTCAGGCGCCGATTGCGCATGCTATGAGGATGATTGGTAAGGATTGGTTTGCCGGTTTGCTTTCTGTCGGTGCGTTGTGTGCTTTGACATCTGTGCTTTTAATTTATCAGCTCGGGACTACAAGAATTTTGTACGCAATGAGCAGAGACAGATTTTTGCCCAAGTCTTTGAGATTAATTCATAGAAAGTTTAGAACTCCGCATGTGTTGACTTGGATTTCAGGTATTGTGGTTATCGTGTGCGCTTTGTTTATGGATTTGAGTATATCCGCTGAGTTGTGTAATTTCGGAACGTTTACTTCGTTTATCATAATATGTATTGCGGTTCTTATTTTGAGAAAAACAGAGCCTGACAGGCATCGACCGTTCAAGGTGCCGTTTACTCCGTTGTTCCCTGTATTGGGTATAATTAGTTGCGGCGGTTTGATGATTTATTCGATGAAATTCTTAACTACATCATCTCTTTATTTTCCGCTGTGGCTTTTAATGGGTGTGATGATTTATGTTGGTTACGGTTATAAACAAAAAAGGCTGGAAGAACAAAACAGGCTTGCTAGGTTATCCAAGGTGGCTAAGTTGGATAAAGTCGAAAAGTAGTTCACCCTGCGGTGCATTATACTACTTGAAATTTAGTATTGATTATATAAAATTAACTATATGAGGGGTACCAGATGCTAAAGCTGAATTATAAATGTGCTGATAGTGCCGTTGTTGGGGAATCGAACGGGCTTAATATACAAGAAGAATTTTTTGCTTATAAAGAAAAAATAGCTAAAATTATAACTGATTTAAACGGCAATAAGGATAAACGCGGACAGGGGCTTCGGTGGATGAATTTGGGATACAGCGAAGAGACTGTTTGGTACGTCAAAGAGTATGCCGCGCTCGTTGAAAACAGATTTGAAAATATTTTGGTTCTCGGTATCGGTGGCTCTGCACTTGGCGGGTTGGCTGTGACCGAGGCGCTTTTGAAGCCTTATTGGAATTTCTTATCACCTGAAAATAGAAATAATTTCCCGAGAATATTTTTTCTTGACAATATTGATCCTGATTCTATTGAGGGACTTTTAAATGTTTTGGATTTGTCAAAAACTTTGGTTAATGTTATTACAAAGTCAGGCTCTACGGCTGAAACGATGTCGCAGTTTATGATTATAAAAGACAGGCTGGAAAAAGAGCTTGGTGACGATTACAGAAAAAATATAGTTGCAACAACCGATAAAAATATAGGTGTTTTAAGACAAATTGCTGAGCAGGAGGGTTATAAAACCTTTATCGTGCCTGATGATGTGGGCGGAAGGTTTTCGGTATTTTCTGCCGTCGGGCTTTTACCTTTTGCTCTTGTTGGGTTGGATATTGATGAAATTATCCGTGGTGTTAAGGATATGGATTTGGCTTTGAAAAATACTGATATTAATGAAAATATTGCTGCACAAAACGCGCTTATTCATTATCTTTTGGATACAAAAAAGGGTAAAAATATATCCGTTATGATGCCTTATTCAAGCAGGTTAAGATATGTTTCCGATTGGTATGTCCAGCTTTGGGCAGAGTCTTTGGGTAAAGAAAAAGATCTTGACGGCAATACGGTTAATATCGGCCCTACACCTGTCAGAGCTGTTGGAGCTACGGATCAGCACTCTCAGATTCAGCTTTATAATGAGGGGCCTAATAACAAGGTCATTAATTTTGTAAGAGTAGAAGAATTCGACACGAATTTGGAAATTCCAAAGATTTTTGAATATACCGGAATTGGTTATTTGGGCGGAAAAACCGTTAATGATTTGATTAATGCTGAGGCGGACGCGACAAGGGTTACGCTTGCTGATTACAACAAACCGACGGTTACGATAACTATTCCGAAAATTAACGGATACTACGTTGCGCAGCTTTTGTATATGTTAGAGGTTCAAACGGCAATTGCAGGTGCTCTGTATAATGTTAACGCATTTGATCAGCCGGGTGTGGAGCAGGCTAAAAATTACACTTACGCGCTAATGGGACGTGTGGGATATGAGGAGTCTGCACATGTTCTGCATGAGAAAATGTCAACGGTCTAAATTGACATAATGTAGGTTTTTGTTATATTAATTATGATGTTGGTTAGGATTTCAAAAATTTTTATATTAGCACTGTTTATTCTCGTTTTTTCTCTTAACGCTGTAAGATGTGAAACGTATAATGGGAATGTGTTACAAGCAGGAATATCATTACAGGAAAAGTTACCGGCGGCGTTTTTTGGAACTTGGCGTGTGAAATCCTTATTGGTTGATACGGATAGCCCAAAGAATTTCAAAAAAGAAAACGTTGATATTTGGAACTTATCAAAAGAAGGTAACGTCATAAATTTAAGTAACCCTTTTTCGGGTGCATCGGCTTCAATAACTTTAAGTTATGTCGGAAATGATGCAATAAAGTTTACGAAAAAAGGAAATTACGACGGTAAAATTTTAACTGATACGGTTGAGTTATATCTGCAAGAGGATAAGTTTTCAGGAATAAACACGCTGGTTCTTGAGACACTTTCTGACGTGGATAATTCTGTTATAAAAACAGTTAGTGCTAAATATAAGTTGAACGGTGAAAAGATAGCCGGTACAAGTATAAGGTGAGGATTAGTATGCAGGTTAAAGATTTTGATACAGTTATATTAGGCGGCGGTCCAGCAGGGTTTTCTGCAGGAATTTATGCAGCAAGAGGTGCGGTTTCAACCGCTGTTGTTGATATTAATATGATGGGCGGTCAGCCTTCTAATTATTTGGAATTGGAAAATTATCCCGGTTTTTCTACTATCGGCGGGTTTGATTTGATGGAAAAATTCGAGGAGCATGCGGACAAATTCGGTATAGAAAAATTTCCTATGCAAGAAATTGAAAGGGTGGATTTGCTATCTTCTCCCAAAATAATTTTGACTAAAGAGTTTGAATTCAGGGCAAAAACTGTTATTATTGCAACAGGCGCACAACCCATGAAGCTCGGTGTACCCGGTGAAAAGGAATTCGTTGGCAGAGGTGTCAGCTATTGCGCGGTCTGTGACGGTGCGTTTTATAAAAACAAGGTGGTTGCTGTTGTTGGCGGTGGTAATGCAGCGGTTGAAGAAGCTATGTATCTTACTAAATTTGCCGATAAGGTTTATATAGTTCACAGACGGGACGCCTTGCGTGCTGACAAAATTGTTCAGGAACGCGCTTTTAAAAATGAAAAAATCGAATTCGTATGGGATTCTGTTGTAAAAGAAATCAAAGGCGACAGTCTTGTAAGTTCACTCTTAATCGAAAATGTTAAGTCAGGTTCACGTTCGGAACTCTCTGTAAACGGGGTCTTCCCTTATATCGGTATGGTGCCGAATATTGATCTGTTTAATGGGCAAGTGGAACAAGACAAGGGTGGTTTTATCATGACAGATGAAACTATGAAGACATCTGTTGACGGTGTTTTTGCAGTTGGTGACGTTAGACACACACCTTTAAGACAGGTTATCACAGCAGCTTCAGACGGTGCTGTGGGTGCTGTTTATGCCGTTAAGTATATTGAAACTTTGGAAGAAGTCCCTGTATAGTTCAAAAATTGCAAAAAAAAGTTGCCTGATTGAGGCAACATTAAATAAACACGAGGATATTAAGAGAGAGAGTATAAAAAAACTTTTTTCTTTTTCGTTCCCGTGACTTCAAGAATCGAAATTTTGCATTGCTTTAATATCCAATTATTAACTTTTGAATTTCCCTTACATTTATATAAACGAATTTTGCATGAAGGAATTGCTTTTTTGTTATTTTGTGTAACAAAATTGTAACATATAATGCGAAAACCCTTATAAATAAGCACTTTACAAAACATAATATATTGTCAGTTCAGTTGAAAAATGCTATAATCCAAGTGTGAGGGATTGGTATGGAAGAACAAACTTTTAACGTTGTTGATTTTTTAAAACAGGCTGTATCTATTGGGGCATCTGATATTCATTTGCATGTTGGTGAGTATCCTGCCGTTAGACGTGATGGCAAAATTTTAAAAATTGACATGCCGGTGTTAACCGATTCTGACGTATTTAAAGCATGTTGCGAGCTTGCACCATTGCATCTTAAAGATAGTATTGATTCTATGCTCGATGTTGATTTTGCTTACGAAATCAAGGGTGTTGCCCGTTTCCGTGTTAACGTTTCAAGACAGCTTGCAAAGAGCGCAGTTGCTATAAGAACGATTCCTTATACAATTAAAAAGCTGCAAGATTTGCATTTGCCGGAAACCATCAATCAATTTACGGAACTTGATAATGGGTTGGTTTTGGTTACAGGACCGACTGGTTCCGGAAAATCCACAACACTTGCTTCCATGCTCGAACATATAAATAATACTTATCAAAAACACATAATAACTATTGAAGATCCTGTCGAGTTTATTTTCAATAACAAAAAATCGATTATTTCACAGCGTCAGCTGCTTGTTGATACGCCATCATATTCGGATGGTATAAAATATGCTTTAAGACAGGACCCGGATGTTATATTCATTGGTGAAATAAGGGACAAAGATACTGTTGCAAATGCACTTAAAGCTGCCGAAACAGGTCACCTTGTTTTTGCAACTATTCACACGAATAACGCTATTCAAACCGTAAACAGAATCATAAATATGTTTACACCGGCAGATAGGCCTTTTGTAAGAAATCAGTTGGCTGAAATTTTGAGAGGTACTGTTTCCCAAAAATTGGTTCCGCTTGCTGAGGGGGTTGGCAGACACCCTGCTTGTGAAATTCTTGTTGTAACATCTACTATCAAAGATTTTATTGAAAAAAATGAGTTAGAACAAATTTATGACTTGGTTAAAAAAGGTTCGTTTAACAATATGATTACTTTGAACATGTCACTTTATAGTATGCTTCAAAGGGGAGAAATAACGGAGGATGCTGCACTTTTGGCATCAAGTAATAAGAATGAATTGAAGCAAATGATTCGTGGTGTGTTCCACGGTACAGGCATGGATAAGTAATGAATAATTTTGTGACTGATGCTATTAATTTGAAATCCTATAATTTATCTGAATCCGACAAAATTATTGTAATGTATTCAAAAGATAAAGGGCTTATAAAGGGTGTTGCAAAGGGTGTTAAGAAACCTAAAAGCAAGCTCGGTGCCAGAATGGATTTGTTGGTGGCAAATAAATTGATGCTCTATAAGGGTAGAACTTTGGATAGAATTTGTCAGGCGGATGTCTTGAATACTTTCAACAAAACCCGTCGGGATATGGATAAGATATTTTATTCTATGTATATCTCCGAAGTTGTAAGTAACTTTGGGGTTGAGGACGATCCTTGTTCTAAAGAGGTTTATGAAATTTTGTATAAAGCTTTAGAAAAAATTTCCGATTCTGAAACAAAGGAAGAAATGCTTATTGCTGTTATAAAGTTCCAGTTGAAGATGATGCAGATTTCAGGTTTTGGGATAGAATTTGAAACCTGTCTTGGCTGCGGTTGTCATATTGATGATAAAAATATGTATTTTTCTTCCCATATGGGCGGAGTTGTTTGTGAAAAATGCAACGAGAATTTACATTTAAAAACGATGATGCACTATAAAATAAGGGATTTTTTAAACGCTATGGTGCAATTAGATTTTGGTTGTAAATCTGAATATGATGAAAAAGCGACCGAAAAGGTTTGTTTGGTTTGTTTCGAGCTTTTAAAGGGTTATATTGCAGAGCATTCCTCAAGAAAATTCAATACAACCGGTCTTTTGCAGGAAGTTTAGTTTTAAATAATTAATTAAAGATTAAAAAAATCTGACTTTTGTCAATTTACCCTTAAAATGATAATAAATGGAGTAGATTGAAAAGGAGTTGATTTTAATGGTAGATATCAATCGGTTTACTAATTATTCTCAAGAGCTTTTGTCAAGTGCAAATGCGCTTGTCAATTCTAATAAAAATACCGAAATGCAGCCCGAGCATATAATGCTTGCTATGATTAAAGATAACGGCATTGTAAAGGATTACTTAAGTGAATTAAAATTGCTTACCCAATCATTTATTGATAGAATTGTGGCGTCGGTAAAGGCTTTTCCGACTGTTTCTGGAATCCAAAATTCCCAACAGTTATTCTTGTCACAGGAAACAATCAGATTGCTGGATTTGTCGGACGAGGTCGCAAATGAATTAAAAGACGAATTTATAAGTGTTGAGGACATCCTGTTTGCTATGACAAGATTAGATAATTCAAACATCCAAAAGATTTTGAATGATTTTAGAGTAACTCCTAACACTGTTTTAAATTCAATGAAAAAAATAAGAGGTAATAAAAAAGTGGATAATAAAAACGCAGAAGAAAATATGAAAGCGCTGGAAAAATACTCAACTGATTTGACAGCACTTGCAAGAAAAGGAAAACTTGATCCTGTAATCGGCAGAGATGAAGAAGTCAGAAGAATTATTCAAGTGTTAAACAGACGTACAAAAAATAACCCTGTTTTGATAGGTGAACCCGGTGTCGGTAAAACCGCAATTGTTGAGGGGCTTGCACAACGTATTGTAAGAGGCGATGTTCCCGAAAGTTTGAAGGAAGTCAAATTAATCTCGCTTGATATGGGTGCATTAGTTGCCGGTGCAAAATTCAGAGGTGAATTTGAGGAACGTTTGAAGGCTGTTTTGAAGGAAGTTGAAGATTCAAACGGTGAAATTGTTATGTTCATCGATGAACTTCACACGGTTGTGGGCGCAGGTGCCACAGAGGGCTCAATGGATGCGGGTAATCTATTGAAGCCAATGCTTGCGCGTGGTGTTTTAAGAACAATAGGTGCCACAACTATCAATGAATACAGAAAATATATCGAAAAAGACCCGGCGCTTGAACGTCGTTTCCAACCTGTGTTGGTTGATGAACCAAGTGTTGAAGATACTATAAGTATCTTGAGAGGTTTGAAGGAAAAATACGAAGTCCATCATGGCGTAAGAATTCTCGATAGTGCGCTTATTGCTGCTGCAAGACTTTCTGATAGATACATCACGGATAGGTTCTTGCCCGATAAAGCTATCGACTTAATTGATGAGGCAGCATCTTCTTTGCGTATTGAAATTGATTCCATGCCTGAAGAAATTGATTCTATGATGCGTCAAAAAATTCAATTTGAAATTGAACGCGAAGCGTTGAAGAAAGAAGAAAGCGATGAGGCAAAAGCTAAAGTAGATGATTTGACAAAGCAAATTGATGAACTGGAAGAAAAAATTAACAAGATGAAAGTTCAATGGGAACAAGAAAAATCGTCAATTATAGGTGAAGCTGCTATTAAAGATGAAATCGACAAGGTTAAAAAACAAATAGAGGAAGCCGAACGTAATACGGATTTGCAATTGGCGGCAGAACTCAAGTACGGTCGACTTTTAGAATTGGAAAAGCAGCTTAAGGCTTGCGAAAACCGCGATAAGAAAGATAATCAACTGTTGAAAGAACAAATTGATGAAGGTGATATTGCAGAAGTTGTAAGCAAGTGGACAGGTATCCCTGTTACAAAACTTGTTGAAAGTGAAATGCAAAAACTTATCAATATGGAAGACATTTTGCACAAACGCTTGATAGGCCAAGATGAAGCTGTAACGACGGTTGCGGATGCTATTCGTCGTGCAAGATCCGGTTTGATAGATCCAAAACGTCCGATCGGAACCTTCCTTTTCTTAGGGCCTACCGGTGTTGGTAAGACAGAGCTTGCAAAAGCACTTGCTGAATTTATGTTCAATGATGAAGATGCGCTAATCCGTATTGATATGTCTGAATATATGGAAAAACATAACGTTGCAAGACTTGTCGGAGCTCCTCCGGGATATGTCGGATATGAAGAAGGCGGTCAGTTGACAGAGGCGGTAAGAAGAAAACCTTATTCCGTTGTGCTTTTTGATGAAATCGAAAAGGCTCACCCTGATGTTTTCAACATAATGCTTCAAATTTTTGATGACGGCCGTTTGACTGATTCAAAAGGCAGAGTCGTTGACTTTAAGAATACCTTGATTATTATGACAAGTAATTTGGGAAGTGACATTATTCTTGAAAAGACACTTGATTCTATGCTTAATCAAACGGATTTTGACAAGACTAAAGAGGAAGTTCTTACACTTTTGAGAGGCAAATTTAAGCCTGAATTTTTGAACAGAATTGATGAGATAATTTTCTTCAAAGCCTTAACATTACAGCAGTTGAGTGCAATTGTTGATATTCAAACGGATTATCTGAGAAAACTTCTTGCTGATCAAGAAATTGAGCTGGATATAACTGAAGAAGCAAAAGAATTCCTTGCAAACAGAGGGTTCAACCCTGTATATGGTGCAAGACCTCTAAAAAGGGTTATAAGACAGCTTGTTGAAAATCCGCTTTCAAAATTAATTCTGGAGCAGAAATTTAAACGAGGTGACAAATTAATAATTGATGTTGATGATGACGAAATTAAATTTGTCAAGGCCGAATAGGCCCCTCTCTTGAATTTGTAAACTCACAAGTTCGTTAACAAATTCTATTCTCTCCCCGATGGGGAGAGAATTTTTTGTCGTATTGCCGCCAGAACCTCTTTTAGGTTATTTTCAATATCTGTATTATAAAATCTTAGAATTGAGTAACCCTGACTTTTAAGATATTCATCTCGGGTTTTATCATGTTCTTTTTGTTCTATATTCTGGTGTCCTGAACCGTCAAGTTCAATTATTATTTTTTTCTCTTTACTTGCAAAATCGACGATATAATTACCAATAGGGACTTGCCTTTTGAACTTGATGTCAAAAAATCTTTTGGCTCTTAAGTAGTACCATAGTTTTTGTTCAAATATGGTCATTTCTGCACGTAATTTTTTTGCATTTTTTAGTGCGGTTTGAGTATATTTTTTACAATGTGAGTTTGGCATGATTTTATAATACCATGTTCTCTCCCTATTTGGGAGAGAATAGAATTTGTTAACGAACCTGTGAGTTTACAAATTCAAGAGAGGGATGATGTAAAACTTTTATAAAAGTATTTAAAAAAGATTTTTTTAATGCTAGAATACTATTGAACACACAAGAGCGGAGATATATATTACATGTGCGGAATAGTAGGATATGTGGGCTTTAGACCGGTAGTTGATATTTTGTTGGACGGTTTGGAGCAGTTAGAATATAGAGGTTATGATTCTTCAGGTATAGCTGTTAAATGTGATGATGATATAAAGGTTTATAAAGCTATCGGTAAACTGAAAAATCTGCGTGAGGAATTAAAATCTCACGTGAGTGAGTTTGAAAAATCCACTATGGGAATCGGTCATATTCGTTGGGCAACTCACGGTGCACCAACGGTTTTGAATGCTCACCCGCATACTTGTAACCATGGTGATTTGGTGCTTGTACATAACGGAATTATAGAAAATTATAAAGAACTCAGAGCACAGCTTGAAAAAGAGGGTTGTGTATTCAAATCGCAGACTGATACAGAAGTTGCAGCACATTTTATTGCCAAAAAATATAATGAAACACACAATTTGACGGAAGCTGTAAGGCTTGCTGCAAAAGAAATTGAAGGCGCTTATGCACTTTGTGTTATGCATAATGACTATAAAAATACTATTGTTGCAACCAAACGCAACGCCCCGCTTCTTGTTGGTATAGGTGAGGGTGAATATTTTATCGCATCTGATGTTCCGGCAACGATTAAATATACCAAAAAAGCGATGTATTTGTCTGAAAATCAGGTGGTAACTTTAACTCCTGATTCAATGAAATTAATTGACAAAGACGGTAATGAAGTTCCTCAAAAAATTGAACTTTTACCTTGGGAGCCGGTTGCCTTAAGCAAAATGGGTTATAAACACTTTATGCTCAAAGAAATTCACGAGCAGCCTGATGTTATAAGAAACACTTTGGTTGGAAAACTTCACACCGCATCAGAACCCGTTGTGTTGGATGAGGTTAAGCTGACCAAAGAAACTTTAAAGAACTTGAACAGAATTCAAATTATTGCATGCGGTACATCTTTGCATGCGGCAATGGTCGGTAAATATTTGATTGAAACTTTCTGCGGGGTTCCCGTTGACGTTGAGGCTTCAAGTGAATATATATACAGACGTACGGTAACAGATGAGCATACACTTGTTATCGGGGTTTCTCAATCAGGCGAAACTGCTGATACTTTGACCGCTATTAAACAAGCTAAATCAAGAGGTTCGCATATCTTGATTATTACAAACCGTCCGGATTCTTCAATGGCAAGAGAGGCTGATAGTTTGCTTTCGGTTAATGCTGGGATTGAAGTTTCCGTTGCTGCGACAAAATCTTATATAGCTCAGTTGATGGCGTTCTATCTGTTGTCTTTATATATGGCAGAAATCAAGGGAAGTACCGATGCGTCTGTTATTCAATCTATTAAAAATGAATTGATGCTTTTGCCGCAAAAGATTGAGCAGATACTTTCCAATACTGAAGAAATTCAAAAATGTGCGAGAAAATTTTCCGGCACAAAAGATTTTATCTATGTTGCAAGAGGTATAAATCTTCCGACAGCGTTAGAGGGTGCGCTTAAATTAAAAGAAATAAGCTACATAAACGCAACGGGTTATGCGGCAGGCGAATTAAAACACGGACCTATTGCAATGTTGGATGATACAATGCCTGTTCTTTCAATATTGATGAAGGGTATTGTGTATGAAAAACTTCTTTCAAACAGCGAAGAAGCTAAAGCACGCAACGCAAGAATGATTGCTTTGACTAATTCAAGTGACCCGAAATTAGAGGAGTTGTTTGAATGTATCATAAGAGTTCCTGAGGTTCAGGAGTTCTTATCACCGATAATCGCAGTAATTCCGCTGCAATTGATTGCTTATTATATTGCTGAATTCTTAGGCAAAGACGTTGATCAACCGAGAAACTTGGCAAAATCGGTTACGGTTGAATAGAGATGTGATATCAGGAAGAATATTTTTCTGACCACGCTCTCGCCTCCGGCTCCGCTATTGTCTTAAAAATACACTTCCTGATATTTGTGTTAAAATAAAATAAAAAATAAAAATTTAAAAGCCGATATAGCTCCCCCAGTGGAGTGAAAACGGAACGGAGTTCAAAATTCGTAGAGCTTGCTCTACCAACAAGAACTTGAAAATTGAATTTAAAAGCCGATATAGCTCAGTTGGTAGAGCAACTCATTCGTAATGAGTAGGTCAAGGGTTCAAGTCCCTTTATCGGCTTTTTTAATTTGCTTTTTATTATTGAAAAACTTATAATAATGTGATATTTTTTGTGTATGGTAGTTTCAGATATTATTAAAATCAGATTTTTGCAAGATAATCTATTGATTGAAAATGAGCTTAAAAGTTCGGGGATTGACCCTTTAAGGTGGGCTGTTGTTGAAGTTCAAGAGAATTATATCTTTGTAAGTGTTTCATATATTAAGTAAAAGTGTGTGATTATTTGATTTTATATTTTTAGGGATTTATAATATAGCTTAAATGGAGTGGCCGGGTTGGAATTAAAAGACTTACCGGCGGTAAAAGAATTAAGGAGAATGTGAAATGACACCAAGAAATTTTTTATTCACTTCCGAATCAGTAACGGAAGGACACCCCGACAAAGTTTGTGATCAGATATCTGACGCGATTTTGGACGAATTTTTGACAAAATACCCTCAAGCACGTGTTGCTGCAGAAACTACGGTTACGACTGGCATGGCGCTCGTTTGTGGAGAAATTACTGCGGATTGTTATGTTGATATTCCGTCAGTGGTAAGAGATACAATCAAGAATATCGGTTATGTCGGTAGTGAAGGTGGCGGTTTTGATTACAAAACTTGCGCTGTTTTGACAAGTATTGACGAACAGTCTTGCGATATAGCAGGCGGCGTTAATAAAGCGCTTGAAACTCGTTCCGACAACGCTGATACATCTGTTTTGGAAACTGAAAATATCGGTGCAGGCGACCAAGGTATTATGTTTGGTTACGCTTGTAATGAAACACCTGAATTGATGCCTTTGCCGATTAGTTTGGCACATAAGTTGTCTTACAGATTGGCTCAAGTTAGAAAACAAGGTTTGTTGAATTACTTAAGACCGGACGGCAAATCACAAGTTACTGTTGAATATGTTGACGGAAAACCTTCAAGAATACACACTGTTTTGATTTCTACTCAGCATGATCCTGAAATCAACGGTGTTTCTGACAATTCAAAAGTTCAAGAAATAATTAAAAACGACATCAAAAAATATGTTATTGATGCAGTGTTTGAAAATGAGTCAATAAAACTTGATGCAGAAACAATTATTCTTGTAAATCCATCAGGAAGATTTGTTGTAGGCGGACCTCAAGGTGATGCAGGTTTGACAGGCCGCAAAATTATCGTTGATACTTACGGCGGTTATTCAAGACACGGCGGCGGTGCTTTTTCAGGAAAAGATCCTACAAAGGTTGACCGTTCTGCTGCTTATGCCGCAAGATATGTTGCTAAAAACGTTGTTGCATCAGGCTTGGCTGAAAAGTGCGAAATTGAGTTGGCTTATGCTATCGGCGTTGCAGAACCTATTTCAATCATGGTTGATACGTTTGGAACAGGTAAGATTTCAGATGATGAAATTTCTGAATTGGTTTCTAAAAACTTTGACCTTAGACCTGCTGCAATTATCAAACAATTTGATTTGCGCGGTTTGCCGGCTAAAAATGGCGGTAAATTCTATCAGCTTTTGGCAGCATACGGACATATGGGACGTTCTGATATATTCGTTCCTTGGGAACAGACAGATAAAGCTGATTCTTTGAAATCTCAAGCTTGCTCTTGTTCTTGCTGCTCTAAGTAGTTAGAGTTTAAAATATTAAAAAAGCGGTAATCTTTAGATTATCGCTTTTTTGTTTAAAGTTAGTTTTTAAATTCAAAATCCTCTTGGTGTTTGGATTTTATCAAGTAAGCGCTGATTATTGCAGTAATCGGAACGCAGGCAAGTATTGCAATGCTTCCTATTAATGCTGAGGTTATTTCTGTTGCAACTTGGTTGAGGTTGAAAAATTTGTTCAAATCAATATTGTTTGATAAAAGTACAAGCGGTAATGAGCTTCCAAGATATACTAAAATCAGAGTGTTTGACATTGTACCTATAACATCTCTGCCCACATTCATGCCTGATTTAAAAAGAGCTTTTATACCAAGGGTTTTGTCTGTCAGGTGAATTTCATTTATTGTACTTGCAATTGATACCCCTGTATCCATCACGGCACCGAGTGCCGCAAGCATCATTGAGGCGGACAAAATCCCCGTGAAATCCAAATCGGGTCTTGCAGTATACAAAAACATCGGTTCCTCACCTGCAAAGCCTGTCAGGGTAGCAAGTTTTATCGCCAATATTGAAAGCAATGCAGCAAGTCCGACACTTGTTATTGTGCCTAAAATTGCAGAGGTGCTTTTGTGGTTAAATCCTCCGACAAGGTAAATTGTTATTATGGTTGAGAGGATACACACAATTAGTGCTGCAATTATTGGTGAAACTTCGTTAAGTATCATTGGTGTCATAGCAAAAAATATCAATGCAACCGTTGCAACAATGGATAAAAAGCTCAACAAGCCCTTTTTTCGACCAATGATTAAAAGCAGTGCAAAAAATATTCCCGTAAATAAGTATATGGTATTTACGCGTTCAATATCAGAGATAAAGAAATTGACATCGTCAATATCTTCAACAAATTCAACATTTGGCTCCAAGTGAAGTATTACTTTATCCCCTTTTGAAAGCATAATGTCGTAGGCAGGGTTGCCTGTCAGCATATTATCAAGTTTTATTTCTTCACCTTTGAACTTA
>CALVAZ010000073.1 GCA_944325675.1 Candidatus Gastranaerophilales bacterium | reverse complement strand
TCTCGGAATTATCAAAATTTTCGAAGTTATTTAGCAATATTGTTTCCCTTCTATATCATATTTTAATAATAAACATGTTTTTATGTAAAGATTATAATATTTTTTTTTACAAAATGGAATACATGTTCGTGTGTATTTTAATAGTTTATCATTTGGATGATTATTTGAGTTTTGCAATGACTATTATAGGATTGTAGGTTAATTGGACTTTATCAAAATTTTCCAGATATTTTTCACAAAAAACTTTTACGTCTTTTACAGTCCATATTTTTGAGGTTAAAGAATTAACACCTGTGTTTTTCATATGTGCTAATAGTGCTAATGGGCTTTCAAATTCCAGAGTTTGGGTATATTCGCAGCAATATAATATGTCAAAATCTTTTTCCAGTATATTTTTAATTTGTTGTTCGGTTAAATAATTTAGTGTTAGGCCGGATACATTCTTTATTTCACAAAAATTCTTGGGACCAAATGTTGAAAAGGCTATTATTCCGCCCTTATTTAGAAAATTTTTGTAAGAATTAATTACGGGCTCAAGATTTACAAACCACTGAAACATTGCGTTTGAAATTATCAAATCAAGACCTGCAGGCGGTTTTATTCTTTGTGCATTTCCATGTATAAATTCAAAGTTCGGCAGAATTTTTGAAATGTAATTTTTTGATTTTTCTACTATGTCATTGGCATAATAGGTTTTGAAAGTTATTTTTTCCTTTACTTTTGCTGTCAAAAGTCCGGTTCCGCAGCCAAGTTCGAGAATTGTGTCAAAATTATTTTTATATTTCAAAATTTCTTGTACAAGTTGATTTGCAAGATTAGCTTGTACAACGGCATTTTCATTATATTTTTCCATACTTTTTTCAAAATGGTTTTTTATAGATTTTGAATTTATTTGCATATTTCATCCCAGCTTGTGTAGTTGTAGAAAGGAAAATGCCCGCTTTTAATAATTTGTGCTGAATCTTTCCACATATTTATTTGATTTTTTACGGGAATAATTTTGTCGTTGTCACCTACTATGGCTTTATTATAAAATTTTCCGTCATAAGTTATTTTTTCTGACTTTATTAATTCATTCAAAATTTCGAGTTCTTTTACTCTGTTTTGAATGGTTCTTTGAACAGGGTTTTCAAGATATTTTTCCAATAATTTTTTGTCTGAAAAAACGTTTTCATAGAATTTCCCCTGCAAACCGCTTTCGGCATATTTTAATGTCAAATCAAATGTTCTTTCAGGAATTCCAAACTCGTTATCTATTGGGTATGGGGTTCCGTTTACGGCTATTTTTAAAGTGAAATCGGGCAATTTGTCTTTCAAAAGATATGCCGTATATACTCCCATTGACCAACCTATTAAAACGGTTTCTTCATATTTTGGTATCTCACATGGGATTGAAAGTTTGGAATAGTCATAGAACATCAATACGTCGTAATCCTTTGCCGGTATAATTTCAAAAGGCTTGTAATCAAAACTCCACCCGGCAAAAAAGATTATTAATTTTTTATTTTTATTTTGGTTTAGCCAATGATATTCCATAAATTTTCTAAATCCTTTTCAGTTATTTCAGTAGTCAATGAAATTCTAATCCTTGAAGTTCCTTCTGGTACGGTAGGCGGGCGTATGGGTAATGTAAAATATCCGTTTTCGTATAAAATATCACACATTTCAACTGTTTTTTGATTATCACCTATTATGACAGGAATTATATGACTTTCGCTGCCCATTTTTTTAGCTAAATTTAACATATTTTCGCGCTTTTCACATGTAAGCGGAAATTTGTTTTCAATAATCCACTTTGTAAAAGCGATATTGATTGGCGGCAGGGCTGTTGAAAAAATGAATGAGCGGGATTTATTAATTAAAAAGTCTATCAAAACTTTTTTACCCGTAACGAAAGCACCCATTGAGCCTGCTGCTTTTCCAAAAGTTCCGATTAACAAATCTATGTTGTCTATTACCCCAAGTTTTTCAGCAACACCAAGACCTTTTTCTCCAAAAACACCAAATGCGTGTGCTTCATCAATTACAAGAATACAGTTATATTTTTTCTTCAGCTCAATAATTGTTTTTAAATCAGCGATATCTCCGTCCATACTAAAAACGGATTCGGTTATAATTATTGCGTTGTTGTAGTTTTCTCTCTCACGTTCAAGCAATTTTTCAAGACTTTGCATGTCGTTATGCTGGTATCTAAAAAATTTGCCTTGAGATAATTGCATCCCGTCAATTATGCTGGCATGGTTTAGTTTGTCTGAAAAAATCACATCTCCCTTTTGTGCAATAGAGCTTGAAATTCCTACATTTGCGTGGTAGCCGCTGTTGTATAAAAGGGTTGCATCTTTATTGTATAGCTTTGCAAGAAGTTCCTCCAATTCCTTATAAACAGGCAAAGAACCCGTAAGCAGCCTTGCGGAAGCACTGCCAAAAGAGTATTTTCCTCCGATTGTTTTCATGAATTCTTCGGTAATTCTTCTGTTATCGGCAAGCCCAAGATAATTGTTTGAAGATAAATTCAAAAGCCTTTTTTCACCAAAATAGATATATTTTCCATCTTTCTTGGTAAAATCTTTAATTTTACGTAGATGGGAGTGTGTTTCTAATTTTTTTAAAACTTCTGAATAAATTTCATACATAATACAATTTTATTACAAAAATAAAAATATCTTGCTAACAGGAGAATAAAATGTTATAATAAATGGAAGTGGAAAGGTAATGCTTATGTTAGAGATACCCAATGGGGGGACTCCTTTAAGTAAGTATAGCAGGAAGTTTGCTTTAAGTGATATTGTGTACTATAATTCTGTTATGCAGAATTATAGTTTTAAAAAAGGCTTCACACTTTCTGAGGTTTTGATTACGTTAGGTGTAATAGCTGTGGTAGCAGCTTTAACTATTCCTACATTGGTTAATAAATACCAAGAAAAACAATTTAAAACAGCATATAAAAAAGCATATTCTGATTTGCAACAGGTTTTAATAGCATCTTTAGCCTATAATGAAATGCCCTACCGTTCATCAGCTAATGATATACAGGCTACAATCAATGAATTTGAAAAAATCAGGTCTGGATTGATTGTTTCAAAACAATGCAGTGAATCCAACTTTTATGAATGTTGGGCAAAAGGCGATACATTATGTGGTGGTGCTTGTACTTCCGGAAACATTGATGATGGAATAGATATGGAAAACGGCGCCCCGAAACCAAGCATTTACTTGTCGTTACAGCCCTTTTTAGATCTTTCCGGAAGAAGCTGGGTGGTTTATGAATCAAGTCAAAATATATATTTGGTTGATACTAATGGCCTTTCAGGTCCTAATCAATTTGGAAAAGATAGGTGGGTATTTACTTTTGCCGACAAAAATAACAGTCAGGTAAAAATCGGTTATCCTAAAAAAATAAAACCATATATGGATAAGGATATTATAACCATTGATGCTTTTTGCAAGCGTCCTCCCTGTTATTATAAGACTTGGTTATATGAACGTTAAAAAAAAGAGCCCTTAGGGCTCTTTTTTAACGATTTTAGTTATCTTTTTTCTTCAAGGTAGGGAATGCTATTACATCACGAATTGACGGTGAATTGGTCAATAACATAATCAATCGGTCAATACCGATACCTAAACCACCCATAGGAGGGACTCCGTGTTCAAGCGCGCAAATGTAGTCTTCATCAATTGGCATTGCTTCTTCATCGCCTGCAGCTTTTGCTTGCATTTGAGCTTCAAAACGCATTCTTTGGTCAATCGGGTCTGTCAATTCAGAAAACGCGTTTGCAACTTCCCAACCGTTTATTCTGGTCTCAAAACGCTCTGTCAATCTGTCGTTATCTCTGTGAACTTTTGCCAAAGGTGATATATCACGAGGGTAATCGATAATGTGAACAGGCTGGATTAATGAAGGTTCTATTTTTTCTTCAAATACTCTTTCGATTACTTGTCCCCAATTATCACAATCGTCAGCATTTACTCCGACGGATTTTGCCTTTGCTTTTGCATCTTCAACTGTGAAAACAGTATTGAAATCTATACCGGTAGCTTCTTTTACAGAGCCGAGCATGGTTTTTCTGTCCCAAGGCGGTGTCAAATCAATTTCATTTTCGCCGTATTGGATTTTCATTGTACCAAGAACTTCTTGAGCTATTGAAGATACAAGATTTTCGGTTAATACCATCATCTCGTTGTAGTCAACATATGCTTGATAAAGCTCCATCATCGTGAATTCAGGATTATGACGTGTGTCGATACCTTCATTTCTGAAGCTCCTGTTAATTTCAAATATTTTTTCGGAAACACCGCCAACCATAAGTCTTTTTAGGTAAAGTTCCGGTGCAATTCTCAAGAACATATCCATATCAAGTGTGTTATGGTGTGTTACGAAAGGTCTTGCATTAGCCCCGCCTGCTTGCGGATGAAGCATAGGAGTTTCAACTTCCAAAAATCCTTGATTTGTAAGGTATTCCCTAATTTTTTGGATAATTAAGCTTCTTGTTCTAAAGGTTTTTCTTACATCTTCATTGATAATCATATCAACGTATCTTTGACGGTATCTTGTTTCAACATCTGTCAAGCCGTGGAACTTTTCAGGCAAAGGCAGAAGTGACTTAGATAATAGTTTCAATTTAGTTGATTTAATGGAAAGCTCTCCACGCGGCGTTCTTCTGATTGAACCGTAGAAGCCCACTATATCGCCTATATCAAGCAGTTTTAAAATTTTTATTTGATCTTCTGAAAGATTTTCTTTATGGGAAAATACTTGGATTTTGCCTGATGAATCCATTAGGTCAATAAACATACCAGTGTTACGTATTGCCATAACACGACCTGCAACTGAATAGAAATCTTCCGTTTCTTCACCAGCCGGTAAATCTTTGTATTTTTCTTGCAGATCTGCAGCGTTGGCATTCTTGTCGAATACGTAAGGATAGGGATTTACTCCCTTATCTGCCAAATCTGCAAGTTTTTGTATCCTTGTCAATCTTATTTGAGCTCCCGGAGATAGGGATTCTTGAGTTTGTTGTGTCATTTTGTATTCCTTTTTGTTAACTGTACTTATAACAAAAGTTTAACACAAACAAACATTAAAATTAAGCACCTTGGATTTGTCGTTTTAACTCTTCAGGTCTGGATGAACGTGCAAGAGCATCTTCAAGTGTTATTAATTTATTTTTATATAATTTTGCAAGTGATGCTTCAAGAGTCTCCATGCCGACGCCTTGGCTTGTTTGTATAGTTGAATAAATTTGTGCCGCTTTGGCTTCACGAATCAGGTTTGCTATCGCAGGTGTTACAATCATGATTTCCTGCGCCATAATACGACCTTTTTTAGTGCCGTCAGGCTGCAGTTTTTGTAGAAGTGTTTGTGAAAATACCGCTACAAGTGAGTTTGCAAGCTGAACACGAATTTGTTGTTGTTGACCTTCAGGGAATACGTCAATGATACGGTCAATTGTTTGAGAAGCAGATGAAGTGTGAAGTGTTCCGAATACCAAGTGACCGGTTTCTGCTGCGGTTAAAGCCAATGCTATGGTTTCATGGTCACGCATCTCACCTACAAGTATAATATCAGGGTCTTCACGAAGTGCAGCTCTCAATGCATTTGCAAACGATCTCGTATCAGCACCCAATTCACGTTGATGGATTATGCTTTTTTTAGATGTATGCACAAACTCAACGGGGTCTTCGATTGTCAAAATATGTTCTGCTCGGGTTCTGTTTATGTAGTCAACCATAGCAGCCAGTGTTGTTGATTTACCTGAACCTGTCGGACCTGTTACAAGAACTAATCCACGTGGCTTTTCTGCAATTTTTCTAACAATTTCAGGTAGACCTAACTCCTCTAATTGGGGTGCCTTTGAGCTGATTGTTCTAAATGCGCCTGCATAGCAACCCTTATCTTTGTAGAAGTTAACCCTGAAACGGCCTACATTGTCAATACCGTATGAAAAGTCAAGCTCCCAATCTTGTTCCAGACGTCTTCTTTGTTCATTAGAAAGCATTGGGAAAAGTAGTGCTTCAACATCTTCAGGGGTTAATGGTTTTGATTCATACCTTACAAGTTGTCCGTCAATACGAGCAACAGGCGGCAAGGCATTTGATATGTGCAAGTCACTGCCTCCGTCTTTTACCAATCTTTCTAGTAATTCTTCAATAATCATACTTATTCCTTTATTCTACAAAATTCATTAATGTATCATTTTCTTTTGTCGCCATTTCAATCAAAAGGTATGTCATATATGCCCCTAGCGCAACCGCTTTTGGGTCTAAATCGGTTTTATTTGCGGCTTCAATTATTGCAGTGTTTATTTCGGGGTTTTCTTCCTTTATGTAGTGTATCATTTGTTTACGCCAATTTGGCATATCTTTAAATATCTCACTAAAGGCTTTTGTTGCAATTTCTTCTGATATAATTGGCAGCATAACTCTTCCTTAATCTTACCCTCCTATTATATACGAAAATTTAACAATAGTCTACACCTAAAGCAGAAATACTGTATTTGTAGTATAATTTTTGTATGAAACTTTTGGGATTGGAGCTGAAAAATTTTAGAAACTGTTCGAATTTGAAATTGGAGTTGAATTCGGCAAAAGTCTTAATTATAGGTAAAAATGCTCAAGGCAAGACAAATATCTTAGAAAGTATTTATTTTTTGTCTTGTTGGAAAAGTCCAAGAACATCAAACAATATTGAATTGATAAATTTTGATGCTGAAAAATTTGAGATTACATCTGAGACTGTTAAGGCAAATACAGAAATTGCACTATATTGTTCTTACGATCGCGCAAAAACTAAAGAAATAAAAATAAATGGTGTTAGATTAAAATTGAAAGATTTTAAACAGGTTTTGAAAACTGTTTTGTTTTCGACATCTGATTTGCTGTTATTACGCGGAAACCCGCAAGACAGAAGGGATTGGCTTGATAGAGCCATTTCTCAAATTTATCCAGCATATGACGAGAGACTTTCAAAATACGACAAAATTCGTGTACAAAAGAATAATTTGCTGAAAGACTTTGCAAAAAACGGCAATCTTGATGAGGCACTTTTAGAGGTATATAATGAACAATTAGTAATTACCGGCAGTAATATTATTTATTTAAGAAAAAAATTCTTAAAAGAAATTGAAAAAATAGCTGTTGAAAAACATCGTACTATAAGTGAAACAGAAGCTTTGAAAATTACTTATGACTGTTCTTTTCTTGCCGGTGATGAAATTGAGATTGACGAGATTGCAGAAAAATTCAGAGTTTCGCTTGAAAATAGAAAACTTGAAGAAATAAGACGTTGTCAGGCTTGCGTTGGACCTCACAGAGATGACATAATATTTTATATAAACGGAAACGAGGCAGTAAAATACGCCTCTCAAGGACAGCAAAGAACGATAGTTTTGGCCTTGAAGCTTTCAGAACTTGATATAATAACTCAAAAAACAGGTGATGAGCCGATTTTACTTTTGGATGATGTTTTGGCCGAACTTGATGATATAAGACAAAATTATCTTTTAAAATCTATTGGTGACAACATTCAAACTATTATAACTTCAGTAGATACAGTGCTTTTTGAAGATGAATTTTTGAAAGACGTAAAAATTTACAAAATTGAAGGTGGAACAGTTATGTCTTAGGTGTTATATATTCTGCAAGTGTTCTATTTTTAGGTCCGGTTTTAAAGTGATTCCAATAACGTCAATTCTATAATCTTTTGACGGATGTTCTGCAAGGTAGTTAAGAGCACCTTTTTTAATATTTTCGTATTTAGATTTGGTAATAGCTTCCATCGGGGTTCCAAAATCATTATTTTTTCTCGTTTTGACTTCAACAAATACGATTGTTTTTTTGTATTGAGCTATAATATCAAGTTCACAAAATCTTGAATAATGAACATTTCTTGCAAGAATCTTATACCCGTTGTCTTGTAAATATTTTGCGGCTATTTCTTCTCCAAAATTGCCAAATTCTCTGTTGTTCATTGTCTTATCCCATAGGTTGCGTAATTCGTTGGATTTAACAATTCATCGGCATCTTTAATTTTGCAGTTTTTGCTGAACCTAACCGGACATATATCAATTCCGCCGCGTCTTGTATAAAGAGCACAAACAAAAAGTTCATCATCTCTATTCAAAATATCGTGTAGTCTTTTAAATATCATTTCGCAGCATTCTTCATGAAAATGATATTCTGCTCTGAATGAACAAAGATATTTTACAAGACTTGCTTCTTCAATTCGATTTTGTGATTTGTAATATATGAATACATCGCCAAAATCCGGTTGATGAGTTACTCTGCAATTTGAACGAAGTGAATTGAACATTAGGTAATTTGCTTTTGCCTCTTGTAGTTTTTCTATTTTTAAAACTTCAGGAGCTTCTTTGAATTTTTCAATTTTTAATGTTTTTTCATCAATTTTGTCCATTAAATTGCAAAAATTATCAAAAATTTGCGTTTTT
This sequence comes from Candidatus Gastranaerophilales bacterium, assembly GCA_944325675.1. GTDB lineage: Bacteria > Cyanobacteriota > Vampirovibrionia > Gastranaerophilales > Gastranaerophilaceae > SIG32. The sequence continues at coordinate 15,576 of CALVAZ010000073.1, read as the reverse complement.
TTATCATTATTTGCTAAAAAATAGGTTAAAACTTTGGTCTTAAGTTTTTCGCTCAAATCTTTTTCGATTGTTTTTTTGCAAATTGATAAACATTCATCTGTGGATTTACCTAATCTTGTCATGTTGAAAGAATTTAAGTATAATTTTAAAGATTTCGATTCAATAATAAATTCGCTTTCGCAATTATATTTTATTTTCAAAATTCTTGAAACGGGTAATCCATGTTCGGTTAAGCAGGAAAATTCGTAAGCATGCCATACATCCCAACCATAGAAAGGAAGATTTTCATTATCTATATTATATTGTTTGCGATTTTCTTCCCTCGGTACTGCAACCAAAAGCGAGGAATCATAAAGCTCGCTTCCGCTAGACTTTTTGCCAAGATGTGTCGCTGCTATTTGGTCAGTGTTCATCTTGTTTACGCTATTTCCTCGTATGCGGCAGGATTATTTAACAAGTCATAGTTAATTTCATTTTCGTTGTCTGCAATTGCAGCCGCAACAACAGCATCTGAAGTTACGTTCAATAAAGTTCTGAACATATCGGTAATTCTTTCAATCGTAAACAAGAATGCAAAGCCTGCAACTAACTGTTCAGGGCTCAATCCCATACCGTTTAAGATTAAAGCAATAGTTATAAGACCGGCACCTGGGATTCCGGCACAAGTACTTGATGCAATAATTGCAAGTAAACCTATCTGTATGATTAAAAATGGAGTTAAAACAACACCGTAGGCTTGAGCGAGGAAGATTACTGCAACGGTTTGTAATAATGCTGTACCGTCGAAGTTCAAAGTTGCGCCTAACGGTAATACAAAACTTGAAATTTTATGAGATATACCACGTTTTTCGCAACATGCAATAGTTAATGGCAATGTTGCAGAAGAACTTGCAGTACCGAAAGCTACCATCATAGCTTCAGCGATAGCAGAAAATAGCATTGCGGCTGAAACTTTGGAGAAAAATCTTAAAAATAGCGGGTACACAACGAACATCTGTATTGCAAAACCTACCAATAATACTCCTAGGTATTTTGAGATACTCATGAATATATCAACGCCAAAACTAGAAACAGCAGACGCAGTAAGTGCGAAAACACCAGGTGCTGCAAAGAACATAATCCAATCAGTTATTTTCATAGTTGCGGCAAAAACTGATTCAAAGAATGAAACGATTGGCCTATTAACGTCACCTACACGAGCTAAAGCAACCGCAAAAATCAAAACGAATACGATAATTGGAACCATATCACCGGCAGCAAAAGAATGAAGAGGGTTGCTTGGAATAAAGCCTAGGAATAGGTTCAACACGTTACCTTGTTGTTGTTCCATAGCAGTTGCGACAGACGCTTGTACGGCAGTTGCTGTGTGTTCTGTTATATATTGAGCAGCTCCTAAACCCGGTTTAATAAGTAACGCTAATGCGCCACCGATTAGTACGGCCACAGAGGTTATTATACCGTAGTATAATACCATTTTTGTTCCAAATTTGCCGAGTTGTTTGTTGTCACCAATACTGGTTATGCCGATTATTATTGCTGAAACTACAAGAGGGATAACAACCATTTGGATAAGTCTTATAAACACTTGACCTACAAAAGTGAGTATATTGGCTATTAGCGCATTGCTGTGTCCATGGAGATAGATACCAACAAATATACCTGCGATAATGCCAAAAAATATGTGCCAATTGCGTTTGATACCCAATCCAAGCGCAATCAATATTTGCATGTGTAGTTTCATATAATCATTAACCTCTTAATTCTAATTAACGTGAATATTATACAATCTTTTGGGAAAAATTTCAATTAATTAAAGAAAATATCATTTTTTCACTTGATATAAATTAAGGTTTGTAATAATATCTACTATGCGGGTACAGATATGATACACTTTATGAAACTGAATATTTAATTAATGTTTTACGAAAGTGACGTAATATCGGCTCAAAAGGAAGTTTTTGGGAAACCAAATAAACTTCGGGATGTAGCACTGTGCCGAACAAAACAATTAAGTATTGTTTTGTGAGAGGATGGTAGCGCACCCACCCAAAACGGGAGTTTTGGGTTCATATATAAACTTCGGGATGCAGCACTCTGCCGAACAAACAATTAAGTATTGTTTGTGAGAGGGGTAGCGCACCCGCCCAAAACGAGAGTTTTGGGCAAATATATAAACTTCGGGATGTAGCGCAGCTTGGTAGCGCACCACGTTCGGGACGTGGGGGCCGCAGGTTCAAATCCTGTCATCCCGACCATTTTGAAAATTGAATAAGGCTGCTAAGTTAAAAATGAAACAATTTTAGCATAGCAGATATCAACAAAAATATGTTGTCGTGCCTTTGGCACCGGGACGTGGCACTGTGCCGAGCAAAACAATTGAGTATTGTTTTGTGAGAGGATGGTAGCGTGCCACGGCGACATTGAAAATTAAAGAGAAAGAAGTTATAATGGACATAGTCGCCGTTATACAAAAATTATCGGGACGTGGCGCAGCTTGGTAGCGTGCTACCTTGGGGTGGTAGAGGTCGCAGGTTCAAATCCTGTCGTTCCGACCATTTAAAATTCTTGTATTTCTTGTTTTTTAAGAAATACAAGAATTTTTTTGTTTTTATCTTCTTTTATTCTTATATTTGTTCACATATTGGAATGTATAAGTTAATTAATCTTTGCATGAGGAGGCTTTATCCCATCCCAGTTTTTCAGGGCAATGAAGATAATCCATATTTCCGTTATATATGACCCAGGCAGTACATTTGCCGTCAACGGTGCTCGCATTTCCACTGCTATTTAAACAAGAATCTTCAAATTTTTCAGTCCAGATCTTTTCATTTCTGGATCCGGCAGGTAATAATCCGTCAATTTCTAAATAAAATTTAAATGTATCAATATTAAATTTGTTAGGACCCGCCGCCCCATTTAAGTCGACGTGAATACTCCCGCAGGATCCTAAATAATTACCGTAATAACGACCGTTCTCGGGGTGTTTTGCGTTTAATGTTATGTCTTGAAAACAATTTTCATTTCCACTCATCGCTATTATTGCTGTAGCGCCATTTTTTAACACAAACGTATCCCAAGTGGTCCGTGCATAGACAGATTCGTTTTTTTCGTCATTAAAAATATTCCCGTAGACGCGTCCGACGCAACCGTCAGAGTATGCTTTTCCAGGTGCGCACCGCTTGATAACCTGTATATATTTTTCAAATTCATTTATAAATAAATCCCGTTTGGCTTGTCCTGTAACCCCCCAACGATTTAAGTTACCATTTTCTAATATAATAAGTTTTACTGCTTCGTTTAAAATATTGTATGTAGATCTTAACTTTGTAACAGTTTGTTTTTCCTGATAACTTTGCACAAGAGTCGGAATAGTAAAAGCAGCCACAACGCCGATAATACCTAGGGTAATCAATACCTCTGCCAGGGTAAACCCTTTAAACCTTAAGCACAAGGAGCTGTTCGGGGGGGGGTAACTATCTGAACCGCTTTTGTAACAATCGTTTTCATATAATCCTCCTTTTTTCTTTAATTAAATATTATTTTTCATATTTTGTCAACAAGTTCAAAATTTTACCCTTATGTCGGTATTGTGTTTTTTGATTTTTTAGGATATTGTTTCTATATAATTAAAAGGGGAGCTAAAATGCAAGAAGAGTTAAAAGAGATTAATGAAGTTGTAAAAAATATTGCTGTTTTTATCCAAGAAGACAATGTCGTAAAGCCTGATTTTGAAGAATATTTGAGGACAGTCAGTGGTTCTATGAATATTCAAGCGGCTTGTTTTAATTATATTTTTGAACGTAATCTTGGCGATGACCAAAAAAGTATTTTACAGCTTTACATTGAAAATACGAAAAAACTTCCTTCTGCTGATAAAAAAATTGTAGAAGCTCTTTCTAAATCAGTTTCTTCTGTTTTTGAAGTGAGAAAAGTTCTTAAAAACGGTTTTGAACTTTATAATATAATCAATGAAAAACTTTATACTGTTTCATCGTTAGTAAAAATGACTTCTTTCAGAGGAATCGGCGGCGGGCAATTTGTTGTAGCTCGTATCTTTGAATTCAAAAAAGAGTATTATCTTTTAGAAATCTCAGGTGTGCTTTCTGCAAGCAGAAAGGATGATGCTCTAAGATTTGCAGTTGCAAAAATAATTGAAAATCCCGAGCTTGTCTATTTGGATAATCCGGAAAAACTGAAAGAGATTGAAAAAAATATCAAAAAAGTTCATAAAAAATTCATTGAATATTTCGGCTCAGATGAGGTTGTGACAACCAACAAATACGCTGATGATTTGATTGGAATGTTTAATGATTACGCAGAAGGCGGTGAAAAAACAGACTGGCAGGATAAAGTTAGTTTGCCCGATGAATATAAATTTTTCAATGTCAGTGAATTCCACAATTCTTACGAGAATTTCTTGGAAAATTCTCTTGGCGGTTTTTCTTCGCACAATGAAGAATATGATGTTGGTATAATTTTTGATGAAGAACTCGGTATGTACGCAATTCCTTTTTATGGAACTTTTAATAAAATTTTTGAAGCTAAGGATTACACAAAAATTGTAAATTTTGACAAATGTGTCGAATATTTCCTTACAAACGACAAGTTTTCAGCCAATTTGATTAAAAAAGTAGCAGAAAAACACAAAAATTTTGAAAAAATTGTCAATGCTGTTTTGGGTACTAACCTGACTTTAGACGAAATATTACAAAAATATAAATCTCGTTATCTTGATAAGAAAATTGTTTCTTCAACGACTGTATTGTATTTGTCAAAAGCGTTTTCAAATACTTTAGGGATTATTGAGGAAGAAGAAAACAAGCCACAAATTGATATTGATCACAAAATAGGTAGGAATGATCCTTGTCCTTGTGGTAGCGGAAAAAAATACAAAAAATGCTGCGGTGCCGTTGCTAATGTTTAGAATTTAGCTAACAATTCGGCAAAGGATTTGGAGGAAATTCCTATAATATTTTCCATATCACCCTCTACCAGTTTGATAAATCCTTCAGGTAGTTCCTGAATGCCGTAAGAACCTGCTTTGTCAAGAGGTTTGTATTTTTTTATATAATCTTTTATCATTTCGTCAGTCAAGTTTTCAAATGTTACTTTGCTTGTTGTTGAATTTTTTTTGATTTGATTTGTTTTGGTGTCAATCATCACTATTGCAGTTACGACTTTGTGAGTTTTTCCGGATAATTTTTTAAGCATCAAAAAAGCATCCTCTTCATCTTTCGGTTTTTCCAGAATTTCATCACCCAAAACAACTACCGTGTCAGCACCTGCAATCAATGCATCGTAGTTTAAAAGGGGTTTAACGGCTAAAGCCTTATTGTACGCTAAATTTTCTACGTAATCGTAAGAAAAAGCCGCCTTCGTGTGTTTTTCAACGTACGGAGACGGAATAATTTCCAATTTGTAATCCTTTAATATTGCGGCTCTTCTGGGAGATGAAGATGCCAGGACTATTTTTCCCATTCCCTGTTCCTTTTTGCGTTTAAATCTTTTAAAAATGTCTGCAGTCATTTCCAAAAATATTTTATCACAAAATGAACAAAAAACTTTTTATTAGTATGGTTGTGCGGATTTGTTATACCTTGCGGAACGCGCGTTTATAGCATAACATGCAATGTTTAGCCTTTGTTTTAATAGCATCATATTCTTGTGCATGCTTGCATAATCATTCATTGCCCCGAGCATTTTTTGCGGGTCAATCATTGATTCAATGTTGTCGTGGTTGTCCACTTTTTCTTCAGCGTACTTTTTGACCAATAATTGGTCGATGTAATCCTCAGCACCTATTGCCATAAGATCCTCCCTATTCAATTGTCCTTTTCCTAAGAAAAATAATCCTCAATATTCCTTATATATATATTAAGTATATCCTTCCCATGAAATTGCCTAAATTTATCATATTTGATTTACATTTGTTAACAAAAAATTGTGATATAATAATCTTATGAAAGAGATTGTTATTACTGCACCGGTCAAAAAACCTGAAGATATTGAATTATTCAGCAAGGCCACGAGTTGTCGGGATTATTATGTTTATTACAAAAAGTTTTTGGATAACAATTTTGATTATGTAAAAGAGTTTGTTGATGTCGCAAAACGCTGTAAGTGTAATATTTTTATAAATTTTAAGCATGATATTACGGAGGAAAATTTACCTGAAATTAAAAAAATGCTTAAATTCTTGAAAACCGCAGGAATTGATGGGATTTTTATAAACAGTTTTGCGATTTTAGAGGCAATAAAAGTATTTAAATTACCATTTAAAGTTATTGTTGATTCTTATTTTGATATCCACAATCTGGCGGGAATTGATTTTATAAATAGTTTTCACAAGGTTGACGGGATTATTATTACCGAAGAAATTTATATGAAAAATATTGCCAAAATTAAGAAGTATACGAAACTTCCGCTTGCAATTGATTCAGATAACTTACCTTGGTGCGCTGAGGATATAAAGAAATTAAAAGCGATTGACAATATTGTTATAAAGGGTAAATTCGCAAATTCAGAGGAAATACTTGAGGGTATAGAATTGGTTGAAAAAATTCTTGAAAAACCCAAACTATTCAAAAACCAAAAACTACCGTTTAAGCATGTTCGCAAAAGTATTTACCAGACAAATCATTTTTCAGGAGAAATGGTTAGTGCAGAAGGCAAGGATTTCAAATTCAGCAGGAATATTCATAAGTTTGAATGGGATGTAAAAAGAACAAGAATACCAGCTAAAATAGATTACAATGAAAAATACCGATTAAATCTCAGATTGTCTGAATTGGCGCAAGTGGCAGAACTTGGAAAATATATTAAAAAAATAGGTGTCAATCCTATTTATTCTATTGAATACGGTGAAATTCTTGCAACATGCGACTTGGTGAATAGCAGTTTTAGTGAATTGATAACAAAGGTCAGAAGATTTTGTTATGAAAACGAAATAAAATTTCAGCTTTCTACTCCTAAAATCCTTATAGAACGTGATTTTGACAGAGTTTATGAGTATGTAAAGCAGTTGCTTTTGTCAGATCCCGCACCTGATTCTTTGATTATAAATAATATAGGATATTTTTGGGCATTTATTAATGATGGTGACATAAATCATATACCTATTGAAATTGGACAAGGAATAAATCTATTAAACAGTTTATCAATAAAATGTTTGAATAATCTTGCACCTATCGAAACGGTTGATTTTACGTCGTTTAAAGATATGGAAAGTGCCATAAAGACGATTAAAAAAATTAAAAATGATATTCCAAACAGAAAATATACAATTGCAGGTAATAAGAAGGTTCCGAGCATGGGACTTTGTCCTTTAAATAATGACAGCGCAATTATTTCACGTCTATCTTGCAAGGCGCCTTGCCACAAGGGTGGTTTTGCTTTAAAAGATCCTTCTTTGAATAAGATTTTTCCGTTTACATGTGACGGATTTTGCAGAATGCACATGTTTGAGGATACCGTTATGCAGGATTTTTCGTGTGTAAAAGAGCTTTATGATGCAGGAGTTAATGAATTTGTATTCGATTTCAGCGCTTTGAACGCAAAATATATTCCGATATTGCTTAATGAATTTTTTAGTTCGATTTCGGATTAAAGTTTGTATCTTATGACGGCATTTGAGCCTTGCGAAGTTACAAAAAGAGTTCCGTTTGATATATGCAGTCCGTACGGTTTTATCACATCAGACAGTATTACATCAACTTTTCCCGTATCGTCAACTCTCAAGACGTTATTGGCGTTGTAGTTTGCAATGTAAAGATTACCTTTTTCATCGCTTATTAACCCGATAGGACCGTCAAGTTGTTTATCTTTTAAAAATATAATTTTATCACCAGCGGGTGTAATTTTAAAAATGATGTTGTCTGAAAATCCTGCAACAAATAAATTACCTGTATTATCCGTAGTTATACCTGTCGGGCTTGGTAGATTTTCATAAATCCCGCTTGTCGCAGGTTGGCTTGGCTGCTCTTTTATTTGCTGCTCGTATTTCAGAGTTTGCAAATCAGTATTTAATTCTTTTGCAAGCATTTGTGCTTTTGGGTTTACATAAGATCCAGACGGAATAATTGCTAAAAATGCTTTTGCTTTTTCATCTTGGCCTAATTTTTTGCTTAATTCTGCTGCTTTATAAACGGAATCATAATCGGTCGGTTTCCTTACAACAATTTGTTTAAAAACAGTCAACGCGGCTTCGTCTTGACCTAAATATTCTAATATGGAACCAAGATTGTAATAGGCATCAATATACTCCGGATCAAGTTCGATGGCTTTCCTAAAAGCCTCCATTGACCTGTCATATTGACCTATTTTATAAAAATCAATACCCTTATTGTATTGCAACTTGGCTTCTGTCATCTCACTGGCATGCGCCATATTTGTTGAAATAATCAACGACATAAGTGATAAAATTATGAATATTTTAGATGGCTTCCAATTCATTAATAAGTTCTTTATGTTCGTTTGCAAAGCTGCTTCCTCTTGATATAATAGCCTGTTTTAATATTTCAGGCAAATCAATAGAATTCAATCCCTTGAAATTGTCAGGTATTCTCAAACTCCAATTGGCATCTCCGGAGGTTCCCGGTTTATTGTAGACATCTTCAATTTGGAAGAAATCTGTAAAGAAAATTTGGATATTTTCAGCTTTTGATGCGAAGATTTCAACAAGTTTGGTTTGTTTTAAAAATTCTGCATCTTTGGTAAGTCTTGTAATGATGTCATCCTTATTAGGTGCTTCTGCATATAAATCTTCAACAAGATTTTTAGCATGCAAATATCCTTCATGAGTATTGACCATAGATCTGGCCCACATTGAAATTGGTTCATTGTCGTGCGTGCCAACCATAGCCCAGCATTTTTCATCTATATTACAGCATCTGTAAGGGTGTTTGGGCTCTTCAGGTACAACAAATTGTGTTAATCGCATGCCTTGAAGTCCGTATTTTTTCATTACTGCAGCTACTGGGTTTGTCAGTGTGCCGAGATCTTCACATACAATTGCATCTTTATCCAAACCTTCTTCTTTAGCTGCTTCAATTACAATCTTTTCAATTAAAGCTCCATACTGTGTAATTTGTTCATCGGTAAGAGTTTTGACACGTTTTTCTTTATCAGCTTCAAGAGTCATGTCGAGATCTTCAAGTTTTGCAATGGCAAACTTTGAAAGGAATGGATGTTCCGGTGATGAATATAATCTTCCGGCACCTTCTTCAATTTTGGGTTTGTGTCCCGATTTGTATACCCAAGGATCAATTAATCCTACAATGTGGTCGATTCTTACACCGCCTGGATTTTCACGGAACATTTTCTTATAAAGATTCTTAAGTAAAACGCCGCCCTTATCCAAAGAACCGTCAGCTTTATACATTTTTTCAGGGTCAAGAACCGGAAATCCCCATGCTTGTCCGTCTTTTGAAAAATAATCAGGAGGACAACCGAGCATCCAACCATCAAGAAAATAAGCCTTATATGCCCAAATATCTCTATCAGAGAAGGCAACTTGTCTATCGGCAATCATTTTGATGTTTTTTGCTTTTGCATATTCTCTGGTTTCTGTGTTTTGTTTATTTAGTACAAATTGTATAAACTTGTATTTGTCAATGTCGTATTCATATTTTTTAGAAATTTCAACAAGTCTTTTCCCATGCTCAATTCTTTCTTCAATTGTATTTGGGGAAAATAAGTTTCTATCTATTTCAGATTGCCACAAAGGCCAGTAATCATTTTGGTGTTCAATACTGAGTGCTTCGTAAATACTGTCACGATCTAACCAACGATTGTGAAGATGCTTGAAGGCGTCAAACTCATGTTTGAGTGTTTCATTGCCCTTTTCAAGAAAGTTTTTATATGCTTCATCAAGTGCATCCGCATACTTTTTGTATGCGTAGGAGTAAGAGGTCTTGTTTTCGTCTTTTCTTGGATTATTTTCAATTATCTCTATGTATGTATCAAAAGAAAGGATTTTATCCCATTTGTCTGTGGTTAATTCTTTTAGGTCTACAAACAAAGGATTTGTTGAAAAAATAGTTCCGGTATAAGGAGATGAATCACAACCTTTAGTTTTACCTGCAGGCCCAAGCTGAATTGCATTAAAAATCCCTGAAGCATAATCAATCAGAGCTTTGCCGCCTTGATTATTCATTGAGCCGAAGCCGGTGTTTTCTCCGATTTCTGAAGGAAAACTACCGCCGTGAACAATTAGTGCAAAATTTTTCTTTCCCAAAGCATTTAGTGCTTTTTGTATTGTACCGATTGCTTTTTTGTCGTAATTCATGCTTACCCCTTCTTAAAAAAAATTAGGCCCGGTGGGACTCGAACCCACGACCAATTGATTAAGAGTCAACTGCTCTACCAACTGAGCTACGAACCCATTGCTTTGTTCAAAGCTTGATAAAAAATCTTATCTATATAATTATTATAGCGGATGATTTTTTTTTGACAATAAAAAATTTTTAGAGATAATGTTTTTTATGAAAAATTTACGATTTAGAAAATTAAATATAGATGAATTTTATGAGATATACCAGGATATGGAAATTCAATTTCCCAAAAATGAATTAAAATCATATGATGTTTTTGTGAAACTTTTAAATGCTGATGTATTAGAATGTGTTGGTGTATATGATAAAGATTACTTGATTGGTTATTTTTTATATACTTCACTTAAAAATGACCACAAATGGCTTGACTATATTGCAATAAGGAAGGAGTTTCACTCAAAAGGCTATGGTTCCAAGATAATGCAATGCTTAAGAGATTGCTATCTTGAGGTTGAGAAGCCTGATGTTAATTTACCTAATACAATAAGGCGCATAGATTTTTATGAAGCCTTAGGGGCTAAAAAGTTAGATGTAAATTACATATATCCTAATGACTTTGGTGGATTACCTATGGATTTATATTATATAGGAGAAAATTTACCTGATTATGAGGAGGCTATTGAAGCTATAGACGAAATTTTTAACAAGTTGCATTCGACCGTAAAGAATATGCCTCAAATACTACAAAGTATTAAATTAAGTTAATTTACTGTTATTAAATTGCATGAAAGTTTTTTTCAATGTAGAATTTTAGAATGACGAGAGAGGAATTAAAAGCAATGGTAATGTCTGCAGGTATGGGTTCAAGATTGGAGCCTTTGACTTTACAAGTTCCAAAGCCGCTTGTTCCGATTTTTAACAGACCTGTCATGGATATTCTTTTTGAAAAACTTTCTCTTATGGGTGTTAAGGATGTAATATGCAATACATATTATTTGTCTGAACAGATTGTTAACAGGTATAAAAATAACAATTTGGGAATAAATTTTAACTATATAAAAGAAGAAGCTCTTTCAGGCACTGCTGGTGGTTTGAAAAAGTGTCAGTTTTTCTTTGAAAAAGGTGAAAGATTCTTAGTACTTTCAGCTGATGGACTTACAGATGCCGATATTGAAAAAGGTATAGAAATTCATAAAAAATCAGGCGCTATTGCTACTATTGGGGTAAAACGTGTTAATATAGATGAAGTTTCCAATTATGGGGTAATTGTTACTGATAATAATGGTTATATAATTGAATTTCAGGAAAAGCCTCCTGTGGAGGATGCTAAAAGCAATTTGATTAACACAGGAATATATATTTTTGATTATGAAATATTCAATTATATTCCGGAAAATACTTTTTATGATTTTGCAAAAAATGTTTTTCCAAAATTATTAAACGACAAAAAGATAAATACATTTTTAATAAACGAGTATTGGAGTGATATAGGTACACTTTCTCAGTATAGGCTTTCGACAATGGATGTGTTTCATGGTGATTGTGTGTTCAAACATAACGACATAATAAAAACATCTGATGGAGAGTATATTACAGATTCTTATATCCCGAGTGATACAGTTCTTATAGGAAAATCAACCATTGGCAGTGGTTGCAAAATCGGTAGAAAAGTAATAATTGAAAATAGTATCATTTGGGATAATGTTAATATTTCTGATGGTATATGTTTAAGAAATTGCGTGGTTGCCTCAAATTCTTCTATATCAGAAAATGTCACCAACAAAATAATAGCCGGTGATACATTAGTTTCGGTATAAAAATTTGTGAGCAATTGCTATTGACTTTGAATAATATTGATGATAATTTTAGAATATCGCGAGTGAGCCAGAAAAGAACACAGTACAATTGGCAAACGTAGCTGATGGTTGGGCGGAAACCTAAAATCCGTGTTTGTGGCACTCTGCCGACGAGGAAGATTAAGTATCTTCCGAGGAGAGGGAAGGTAGCGGAAGCTACCGCAAGCCCAAAAAAAAATGAATAATGGTTGACCAGCAACCTTAAAATCTGGGCCTGTGGCGCAGCGGTAGCGCAGAGGACTCATAATCCTTTGGTCGTGGGTTCGAATCCCTCCGGGCCCAGTTTTTTGTTGTTTAATAATAAGTAATAAAAAAGATTGTTAGGGGCATAATCCGACACATTTGAGGTGGTGTCAATTTTTTTATTATATAGAAATTGTACTTATTTTTGTGTACTTTGTTGACCTTTAAAATTAAGCTTTTCTTTGAAATCATTAATTTCTTTAGTGTTGAACATATTGAGTCCGGGTTCTACAAATTTTTCTATAATAATGTGTTCCACAAATTTATCTATTGGCTGGATTAAAAGTCCTAATGCCACAAAGCCGCCAAGAGTTTTTAGTAATTTTATTTTGAAGATTTTATTGCTTTCAATATTTTTTAAGATATCTTTTACTGCTTTTGAATTGTAGTCATTTATGTTTGCAGGATCTTTTTTATAAATTTCTTTTAAATCTTGTAACTTTTTGAACATTTTTTCAGACATTTGTTCAGGTTTTTTGTTTTCGAGTAGAAGTTCTCTATTTGCGTAAATATTATCAATTCTTTTGTTTATGTACTCATGAATTTTATTTTTACGTTTGCCATCAAGATTTTCAGGGTGTTTATGCCCAAAAATAAAATTCATCAACATTTTTAAAGGATTTTTTGTTTTGCGTGATCTGGATATTTCTTCCATGTAGTTATCAAGTGCTTTCCCATATTGAGCTTTATAAGTATCAGCGGTATATTCACTTAATTTTTTATGTGACATAAATTTAAGTTGATGTTCTATAATTTCATTTTGAGTTTGAAGTGACAGCTTTTGACCTCCAAGTCGAGCTGATATAGAAGCAGCCTTTTGTCCGGCATGGACTGCTGCTATCGGGAATATAATACTTGCAAAAGTTTGGAATAATGCTTGCTTTAATCCTCGTTTTGCATTTGGGTCATATGATGCTTTGTCATTTTTGTATTTATCATAAATATCTGCCCCAAAATACATAAGTGCTGGCACCCAAAACATCATTCCGGCCTTTGGTGCAATATCCATGATTGCAGCTCCTATGTCATTAGTAAACGCCAAACCTCTGAGCGGCCATTTTAATAATGGGTCACTAAATTCCTTCTTTTTTTGTTGTTTTTCGAAAGTTTGTGACTTTGCTTGTTCTGTTGTTGTTCCGGCGAACCCTCTTATTGGGGTAATACTTGTCAAATCTTTTTCTCCGTTGCTATATTTAGTCTGAGTCTCTATTCTAACATAAAATTGAAATTAAGGCTAATTTTTTGTATTTTTCAGGCTATTAATTTTTATTTTTCGTATTTCTTCTTTCAGTTCTCTTATATGGGTATTAATTATGTCGATTTTATTAAAGTAATAATTTTCTTGTCCATATGTTAAATGTCTCGTACTACAAAACTTGTCAATATTATACAGTTCAATTTCCAGCTCATTAATATTGGCTTGAAGTGCCGCAATTTTGGTTTCTTCAGCTTTTGTAAGTTTTAGTAAAGGACCTTTGTATTTTTTTAATGGTACTAACCCATTGAATGCTATTGGAGAAATGTTATTCAGCATAATCTACCTCACAGTTAAATATATCAATTTCTGTGAAGATGATTATTTGCTTATATATTGAAAAATTTTACAAAATTATACAAACTTATTTTCTAATACTGCATCTTTCAAGCGCGCGCACAAGTCGTACAACTTTGCTTTCAGTTTTTGCGGTTATAGAGTCTACCAGAATCGTTTTGCAGCCTAGTAGTTTACCGCAAAGGATGTCTGTTAGAGGTCTATCGCCAACAAGAACACATTCTTTAGGGGGCAAATCGTAATTCTTTAAAAATTTCTTTGTACGGCGGACTCTTGGTTTGCCGGCATTAAACAATAGGGGAAAATCAGAAATATTTTGGACTTTTTGGATATATTTTGGATTTTTGTTGTTGGAAATTACTGCCACAAAGAAACTTTCTTTAACTTTATTAAGCCAATTTCTTGTTTCTTCCGAATAACAGCCTGATTTTGATGCCATTATTGTGCTGTCTAAATCAAAGAGGATTGCTTTAATTCCTAAGGATTTCAATTCTTCCAAATTAATCTCGTATATGCTTTTTAGGTTGTAATCAGGCTTTAGAAACATATTCTTTTACTCCAACTGTTCTTGCTAATGCGTACTTGTAATCTCTTGGTTCTTTTTCAAATTTTAAATACACATCATCATTTGTATTCCCAAGAGGTTGTTCTTCTCCGTCTTTATTTTTAATTTCTGTAATTTTTGTTGTGAATTGTTCAGATGGTGTTATTATTTCAACTTCATCATTCAAGAGAACTTTATTCTTTATTTTGACTAAATAGCTGTCATCTCTTTTGCCGTGGAATTCAAATAAGAAATCGGCACCTGCAAGCCCTTTTGAAATGTTATAGCTGTAACTGTCAGGCTTATTTTCTCCCAGTGCAAAACCTGTTGTGTAGCCGCGATTTCCTACCTTTTGAAGTTCAATAAAGTATTTGTGCATATCTGCATTTGGATTTTGTTTTAACTCATCTAATGCGTTGCGATAAGTTTTTGAAACGGCTGAAACATAGTATAGGCTCTTAGTTCTGCCTTCAACCTTTAATGAATCCACTCCGGCATCAATTAATTCTTTTAAATGTTCTACAAGACACAAGTCCTTCGGGCTCAAGATGTGAGAGCCTCTTTCGTCTTGGTTTATTTCATAATATTGGTCAGGTCTTGTGCTTTCAACCAGTTTATAACTCCAGCGGCATGGCTGCGAGCAGTTGCCGTGATTGGCTTTTCTTTCACCATTTGTAAAATAGTCGCTTAATAAACATCTTCCCGAAAATGATACACACTGTGAGCCGTGAATAAAACTTTCCAGCTCAATATCCGGAACCTGTTTTCTTATTTCCGCAATATCTTTTATCGGTAATTCACGTGCCAAAATTACGCGGCTTGCGCCAAAATCACGCCAAAACTTTACACTTTCATAATTAAGTGTATTTGTTTGTGTACTTATATGAAGCGGAGTGTCCGGCATGTATTTTTTTACCTTGTTAATGACACCGAAATCACTTACAATCACCGCATCGGGATTGGATTCTTTTAACCTTTCGATTGAGCTTTCAAGAAGCTTTATATCGTTATTAAACGCAAAAATATTTAGTGTTAAATATGCCTTTGCACCCAATTGGTGTGCTAAATCGATTGCACTTTTAAGGTTTTCAAGAGTTATAATCTCACCTT